>JAHEBR010000139.1 GCA_024642185.1 Marivivens sp.
GGCGGCAAAATTCAGGATCACGGACCCGAGGCCGAAGAGCTTGTGTCCTACTACGCACTTCGCGGCATCACTGCCGAGATTGTCCGCTTCGACGGCAAGGATCCCGCAGCGGAACTCTTGAAGACGACCAAGGATATCGGGGCCAGCCTGCTTGTGATTGGCGCCTACAGTCACAGCCACCAGACCGAAATGCTCTTCGGCGGCAATACCGAACGGATCGTGGATAACACCGATCTCGCCGTCTTGATGGCCCACTGATCCCGTGGCCGGTCGGCTCAGGCCTCCGGTCACAGTCAACCGTACCGGGCGGAAGACCCGGGAATATCGCAACAGAGGAGTTTGACATGAACCTGACTAAGAGACTTTTCATCGGCATGGCCGCAGGGGCAGCCTTCACGTCCTTGCCGCTCACCGCTTTTGCCCAGGATTGGCAACCGAAGCGTCCGATTGATTTCACCATCATGGCCGGGCCCGGCGGTGGTGCCGACCAAATCGCGCGCTTCGTGCAAGCGGTGGTCGAAGCCAATGACCTGACCAACCGTCCGCTCGTGCCGACCAACCGCGGCGGTGGCTCGGGTGCCGAGGCGCTGTTGCACCTGAAAGATACGCGTGACGCGGATCACACCCTGATGGTTACGCTCAACTCGTTCTACACCACCCCGATCCGTCAGGAAGCCCTAGGCGTCGATATCGAGACCTTCACCCCGATCACCATGATGGGCGTCGATCCCTTCGTTCTTTGGGTCCACAAGGATTCCGGCATCACCACGTTCGAAGAATACGTGGCCAAAGTGAAGGAAATGGACGGCGAATTCGTCATGGGCGGCACCGGTTCGGGTCAGGAAGACTCGATCGTCATCGCCTATATGGCGGGCGCCTATGGCCTGAAGATCAAATACATCCCCTATGACGGCGGCGGCGCCGTGGCCAAAGATCTGGCTGGCAAACAGATCATGGCGACGGTGAACAACCCGTCCGAGGCGAAAGGCTTCTATGAAGCCGGCGATTTCGTCCCGCTGCTGGCTTTCTCGGACGCGCGCATGGATGCCTATCCTGACGTGCCTACCTTGAAGGAAAAGGGCCACGACTTCTCCTACTACAACCAGCGGGCCATCGTTGGCGCGCCGGGTATGTCGGATGAAGCTGCTGCCTATTACCGCGAGGTCTTTGGCAAGGTCTACGACAGCGCGGAATGGCAGGACTATCTGGCCTCGGAAAGCATGTCGCCGTTGCCGATGGATGAGGCCCAGACCCGGGCCTACTGGACCACGCAGGTTCAGAACCACCGCAAGCTTCTGGCCGAAATCGGCGGCTAAGTTCGAGCAAAGGGAAAGAGTGCAAAGATGCGACAGGGTGAAATATCACTTGCAGGGCTCCTTGCCCTCTTTTCCCTGTACCTGATGTGGAAGAGCATGGAGCTTCCCATCGGGTACATCCGGGGACAAGGGCCGGGCGGCGGTTTCTGGCCGTTCTGGCTGTCTCTGGGCATGCTCTTGAGCTGCATTGCCATTGCCTACAACTGGTGGCGGGGCAAAAGCCCCGCCGCCAGATCAGACGATCCTATCATGGATGAATTCGGGTGGCGGACGGTGATCCTGGTGGGCGGCGGTGTAGTTGGCTTCGTCGCGCTGATCTCGATCGTGTCGATGTATGGCGCGATCGCCCTGTTTCTTTTCTACTACCTGCGGTTCCTCGGGCGGCATTCCTGGGTTTTGACATTGGGGCTCTCAATCGTCCTGCCCGTCTTGCTGTTCTTATTCTTTGAAGGTGCGATGATGATTTCGATGCCCCAGGGCATGGCCTTCACGCAGCCCTTCTTCGATCTGATGTACGACTTCATCTACTGAACCAGATACTAGCCGAGGCCCCTCATGGAAGTTCTGTCATTTCTCGCCGATGGCTTGTTGCTGTCGCTTCAGCCGCTCAACCTCATGCTGATCCTTGCGGGCGTCACCGTCGGGCTGTTCATCGGCGCGATGCCGGGGCTTGGCTCGGTCAACGGTGTGGCGATCCTCTTGCCGATCACCTTTCTTGTCCCGCCCGGTTCGGCGATCATCTTTCTTGCGGCCATCTACTATGGTGCGATGTATGGCGGGGCCATTTCGTCGGTGACGCTGGGGATACCCGGGGCCTCCACGGCTGTTGCCACGACCTTCGATGGCCGGCCGATGGCGCTGAACGGGAAGGCAAGCCTTGCCCTGGTGACGGCCGCCTTGGCGTCGTTCGTCGGCGGGACGGTAGCCAACGTGCTCTTCACCCTCTTCGCGCCGCTTCTGGCGTCGGTGGCGCTGTCTTTCGGGCCGCCGGAAATCTTTGCACTGATGCTGCTCGCTTTTGCGACCTTCGTCGGCCTTGGTGGCGACGACATCCCCAAGACCATCTTCTCGATCTGTTTCGGGCTGGTGCTGGCTGCGGTCGGCTTCGACACGATTTCCGGGGAACCGAGGCTTGTCCTCTTTGAAATCTCCGGCTTCCTGCGCGGGATCGGCTTTATCGTTCTGGCCATCGGCGTCTATGGAATTGGCGAGATGCTGTGGACCCTCGAGCAGACCCGTGGCGAGGTCACGACCACCAACCCGAAAATGACGATCAAGGGGCTGGTTTCCGACACCAAGGAAGCCGCACGCAAAGGGTGGCGGGGCACCATGATCGGATCCTTCCTCGGCTTCTTTGTCGGCGTCCTGCCGGCGGCGGGGGCGACCCCCGGTTCGCTCATGTCCTATGGCGTGGCCAAGATGCTCTCGAAGAACCCCAAAGCCTATGGCACCGGCATCCCCGACGGGGTGGCCGCACCGGAGGCCGCAAATAACTCGGCCTCGACCGGGGCCATGCTGCCGATGCTGACGCTGGGTATCCCCGGCTCGCCCACCACGGCCATCCTTCTGGGCGGCATGGTGATCTGGGGCCTGACACCGGGGCCGAGGCTCTTCGCCAATGAAAGCGAATTCGTCTGGGGCCTGATCGGATCCTTCTATGTCTCGAACGTGGCGGCTCTGTTCATCAATCTGGCGTTCATCCCGCTCTTTGTCTGGATGCTGCGGATGCCCTTCACCATCCTTGCACCGCTGATCTTTGTCCTGTCGATCATTGGCGGATTTGCGGCAGCGCGCAGCATGCATGATCTCTGGATGATCGTGATCTTCGGGATCGGCGCCTTCTTCCTGCGGAAGTTCGATTATCCGCTGGCTCCTGCCGTTCTGGCGATCGTCTTGGGCCCCATCGCTGAATCGACCATGCGCCAGTCTTTGCTGCTGTCGTCGGGCGACCCGATGATCTTCCTCAACCGGCCGATCGCAGGGCCGATCACTGTCATCGCGATCATCCTGATCCTGTTGCCCGCCCTCAAACTGCTTCGGCGCAAGAAGGCGGTGGCAACGGCCTGATCGCCACGCTAGCCTGCGCCCGACCCCAAAACAAAACCGCGACCAAGAAAGACATGAGAGACCACTGATGCAGACATTCGCAGACCTGATCCAGCCGCATCCCGATACAGCCCGCGCGATTGGCGCACCGGGGCGCGACTGGATGACCTATGGCGACCTGAAGGCCCTGGCCAAGGACGTGCGGAGCGCATTGCGCAACGCAGGCGTCGGGGCGAAGGACCGTGTCGCCATCGTTCTGCCCAACGGGCCCGAAATGGCCACTGCCTTTGTGACCGTGGCGCAATCGGCCACCACGGCGCCGCTGAACCCGGCCTATAAGGAAGAGGAATTCGCCTTCTATCTGGATGACCTCAAGGCCCGCGCGATTATCGTCGAGGCCGGTTATAGCGGTCCGGCCCGCGCGGCGGCCGAGCGGTTGGGGCTGATGGTCATCGAATTGACGGCCACCAACCCGGCGGGTTGCTTTACTCTCTCGGCAGGTGGGGGCAGCGCCGCACCCGATACTGACCCCACAGCCGATGACGTGGCTTTGATCCTGCACACCTCCGGCACGACCTCGCGGCCCAAGATCGTGCCGCTCCTGCAATCGAACGTGGCGGCCTCGGCCGAAAACATCCGCGCCTCGCTGCGACTGACGGCAGATGATTGCTGCCTGAACGTGATGCCCCTGTTCCACATCCACGGCCTTATCGCGGCGGTCAGCGCCTCGCTTGCCGCGGGTGCGTCGATCAGCTGTGCGCCGGGCTTTGATGCGCTCAAGTTCTTCGGCTGGCTCGAGGAGGTGGATCCGACATGGTATACCGCCGTGCCGACCATGCATCAGGCCATTCTCGCCCGCGCCCCGCGCAATGCCGAGATCATCGAGAAAGCCCGCCTGCGCTTCTTGCGCTCGTCGTCGTCTTCGCTTCCCGGACCGGTGATGACGCAGCTGGCCGAAACCTTTGGCGCCCCCGTGGTCGAGGCCTATGGCATGACCGAAGCCGCGCACCAGATGTGTTGCAACCCGATCGAGGCGGGCCGCCAGAAACCCGGCGCTGTCGGGGTTCCGGCAGGTCCGGAGGTGCGGATCGCGCATGAGATTGAAAACCGGCTGATCGACGGTGTGGGCGAGGTCTGTATTTCCGGCCCCAACGTCACGCCCGGCTATGAGAGCAACCCCGAAGCCAACGAAAAGAACTTTTTCGAGGCCGAGGGCAAGCGCTGGTTCCGCACCGGCGATCAGGGCGCCTTCGACGCAGACGGCTATCTGTCGCTGACCGGCCGTCTGAAGGAAATCATCAACCGAGGCGGCGAAAAGATCAGCCCGCTCGAGGTGGACGGCGTTCTGTCGGATCACCCGGCCATCGGCCAATGCGTGACCTTTGCCGTGCCGCATGACAAGCTGGGCGAAGAGGTGGCCGCGGCTGTCGTGCTCAAGGAAGGCAAGACCGCCACGGATCGCGAGATCCGCGATTTTGCCAGCGAACGCCTTGCCGCGTTCAAGGTGCCGCGCAAGATCCTGATCCTCGACGAGATTCCGAAAGGGGCGACGGGCAAACTCCAGCGTATCGGTCTGGCCGAGAAACTGGGCCTCGCATAAGGAGCGCGCGATGAAAATCTGTATCTTCGGCGCCGGCGCTATCGGCGGTTACATGGGGGCTAAGCTGGCGCAGGCTGGCGCGGATGTCAGCCTTGTTGCCCGCGGTCCGCACCTTAAGGCGATGCGCGAGAATGGTCTGCGCCTGATCGAGGAGGATGGCGAGACCACGGTCAAGGTGACTGCCTCCGACAACGCCGCCGACCTTGGCCCGCAGGACTATGTGATCGTCACGCTCAAGGCGCATTCGGTGCCGCCGGTGGTGCCCAAGATGCAGCCGCTGATCGGCGAGAACACTACCATCGTGTCGGGCGTCAATGGCGTGCCGTGGTGGTATTTCCACAAAGTGGGCGGGCCTTTGGAAGGCACGCGGCTCAGCAGTGTCGATCCCGGAAACGCGCAATGGGACGGCTTTGGCCCCGACCGGGTGCTCGGCTGCGTTGTCTATCCGGCGGCCGAGGTGATCGAGCCGGGTGTGGTCAAGCATATCGAGGGCAACCGTTTCTCGCTGGGCGAACCCGACGGCTCCAAGTCCGAACGCGCGGTGGCCTTGTCGCAGGCGCTGACCGCCGCGGGCCTCAAGGCGCCCGTGCGCCCGAAGATCCGGGATGAGATCTGGGTCAAGCTCTGGGGCAACCTGTCGTTCAACCCGATCTCGGCGCTGACCCACGCCACGCTCGACGTGCTTTGCACGGATCCGGGAACGCGCGAGGTGGCGCGCAACATGATGCTCGAGGCGCAGGAGATCGCCGAAAAGCTTGGCGTGAAATTCCCCATCGACGTGGACCGCCGCATTCAGGGCGGCGCGGATGTGGGCGCACATCGCACCTCGATGCTGCAAGACCTCGATCAGGGCCGCCCGATGGAGATCGACGCCCTTATCGGTTCCGTGCAGGAACTCGGCCGGGTGACCGAAACGCCGACACCGACCATCGACACGGTGCTGGCGCTGGTCGCCCTCAGGGGCAGGGTTGGGGGGCTTTACGGATCCTGATTTCGATCTGACGTTCGTCGCGTGACACTGTCAGAAGAGACAGGCTCGAGAT
>JAHEBR010000140.1 GCA_024642185.1 Marivivens sp.
AGCCGGGGCGACATTTCGCGGGCGCGGGCGAGGCCCAACATCGCCATGGTCTTGTAGGTCTCGATCTCGCACAGGCGTTGCACCACGCGCCCCACGCGCCGCCCGCCCGTGTCGGGCCGCACAAAGACGGCCAGCCGCAGGTGGCCGCGCTGGTCGATCCGGAAATCTGTGGCGACAATGGCCGCATCATCGACCACCCGGCTCATGGCGAGGCTTTCGGGCACAAACCAATCCGCGGCCTTCTCATCTAGCCCCTCGTCGGTGGCAGCAACCTCGACACGGATCAGCGCCGAGGTGATCCGCTGGCCGGGAGCCTCGGCAAGCCAGTCTTCGGGAAAGAAGCTGAAGGCCGAGCCTTCGAAGGGCTTGTCGGCCACGCCCTCGCCAAAGATCGTATAGGTGACAAACTCGGTGTGGCTTTCCCATTTCAGCATGTATTTGCCGATGGGGCCGAAATAGTGGGTGGCATCTGGCTGCGGATGCGGCGCGCCGAAGCGGTCGAGCAGCGCCAAGAGGTGCCGCAAGTCGGCCTCTTTGTCGCGACTGACCGCTTTCTGTGAGGGCTTGAGCGCCAGATAGGCGGCGCGGCAAGGCGCGGTCAGCGTCGGGAACGGGCGCGCGTGCAGCTCGTTGGCGAGCATATAGCGAAGGGGGTGATCGGCGATGGGTGCCATGCGGGGGCTCCTTTGCCCGCACCCTAGCCGGATACGCGGCGGAGTAAACCCGGAAAACGCTGCGATATGAGGGCGTTAGCGGCACACAATCGCATACCGCCAACGCCTGAAACTTGTCAGATGCAAACCACCTGCAGCGGCGGGAAGCCGTTGAAACAAACCGAAGAATAGGTCGACGTATAGGCTCCGGTATTGCGGATCAGCACACGGTCGCCCGCCTTGAGCGTCAAGGGCAGCGGCATCGGGCGCTTTTCGTAAAGCACATCGGCGCTATCGCAGGAGGGGCCGGCCATGATGCAGGGGCCCATCGGATCGGCATCGCGCGGGGTGGTGAACTGATAGCGGATCGCTTCGCCCTCGGTCTCGGCAAGGCCCGAGAAACGGCCGATCGAGAGATAGACCCAGCGGTGCACGTCGCGGTCGGACTTGCGCGAGACGAGGAGCACCTCGCAGACGATCACGCCCGCCTCGGCCACCATGCCACGGCCCGGCTCGGCCATGATGCGCGGCACATCGCCGAAACGGGCGCGGACCATCTCGATCACGGCTGCGGCATAGTCGGTCGGGGCCTGAATGGCCTCGCCATAGAAGGCCGGAAAACCACCGCCGATGTTGAGGAGCGTCAGGTCATGCCCTGCAGCCTTGGCCGCGTGCCAGACCTTGGCCAGCGCGTCGAGCGCGGGCGCCCACATCTCGGCGCGGCGGGTCTGGCTGCCAACGTGGAACGACATGCCGACCGGCTTCAGACCGAGGCTCTTGGCATAGTCCATCAGGCGGATCGCGGTCTCGCCGTCGCAGCCGAACTTGCGGGTAAGCGGCCAGTCGGCCTCGCTCGCCTCGACGATCAGGCGGATATAAACGTCCGATCCGGGGGCGATTTCGGCGATCTTTTCAAGCTCTTCATCGGCGTCGGCGGCGAAAAGGGTGATCCCGTTGTCGCGGGCCCATTCGATATCCTGACGGCGCTTGATCGTGTTGCCGAAGGAAATCTGGTCGGGGGTCGCGCCCTCGCCCAAGCAAATCTCGATCTCGCCGCGGGAAGCGGCATCGAAGTGCGAGCCGAGCTTGACGAGCCGCGCGATGACTTCGCGGGCGGGGTTGGCCTTGACGGCATAGTGGATATCGGCGCTGCCCAGACCGGCCTTGAGGGCGCGGTATTGCGTTTCGACCCGATCGACGTCGATCACCAGCGTCGGCCGGTCAAACTCGTGGGCGGCGACATAGGCATCGAGGCGGGACAGGTGATCGGTGCTGGAGGCGGAAGCCGCCCCGGCGAAAGCTACAGTCATGGTCATCTCCAATAGACCCGGCCATCTATGGCCGCTCAGTTCCAAGGGAGACGTTACCGTCGCTACGTAAACACGTTCAGCGGTGACTGCTTTACCGGCCAGAGGCGCGTGCGTTGGCGTCTTGAGGCGCGCATTTGGGGCAAGTCGCGAGTCGTTTCAAGGCAAAATCTTCCCCTTGGGCCATTTATTTCACAAATCCCCCGAAAAGTCGCCTATCGCGTTGTTCCTGCAACGAAAATTCCATTCATTTGATCAAATTCCCATTGCCGTGCCTCTTTCGGATCACAGTATTGCAGGATAGGACTGGCGCATGAGCCGCCTCATCGCCTTCAACAAGCCTTTCGACGTCCTGTCGCAGTTTACCGATTCCGGCTCGCCCACCGAGCGGCGGACCCTGTCGGAGTTTGGCCTGCCCTCGGGCATCTATCCGGCGGGGCGATTGGACCGAGACAGCGAGGGTCTTCTCCTCCTTACCGATGATGGGCAGCTGCAACAGCGGATCGCCGATCCGGCGTTCAAGCTGGCGAAGACCTATCTCGTGCAGGTCGAAGGCGCGCCCACAGATGCCGACCTTGCGCCCTTGCGTGCGGGGGTGAAGCTGAAGGACGGGATGACCCTGCCCGCCGGGGCCAAGCTGATCGAGCCCCCTACCCTGTGGGACCGCGACCCGCCGGTGCGGTTCCGCAAATCAGTCCCCGACCGCTGGATCTCGCTCACGCTCCACGAGGGGCGCAACCGGCAGGTCCGGCGCATGACTGCTGCCATCGGCTTTCCCACCCTGCGGCTTGTCCGCTGGCAGACGGGGCCGTGGTCCCTCGAGGGGCTCGCGCCCGGCGAATGGCGCGAGATTGACGCCTCGGAATTGCCGCTCAAGCCTTCCGGCGCAAGCCGAGGCCCAGCGCCAGCGCCACGAGCGAAAGCCCGCCACCGAGCCAGAAAGTAGCTTCGGGGCCGAAAACCTCCCAGACCACGCCGGCAATGCCGCTCGCCAGCATCAGCGCGATGCCGGTGCCGAAGTTGAACACGCCGAAGGCGGTGGCACGGATGTCGTCGGGAACCGTGGCGGCAACCTCGGCCGACAGAAGCCCCGACATCATGCCCAGATGCAGCCCCCAGATGCCCGAGGCGACGAGGGCGGTCGTGGTGCCCGAGGCCAGAGCCAACAGGGCGTCGGCGACCACCAGAACCGCGATGCCGGCCAGCAGTAGACCATGCCGCCCGACCCGGTCGGAAATCACCCCCGCCGGATAGGCCGAAAGTGCGGCTCCTGCGTTCATCACGATCAGGACGAGCGGCAGATGCAGGAGAGACAGGCCCAGATCCTGTGCGCGCAGGATCACGAAGGCTTCGGAGAAGCGGGCCAGCGTGACGATGACGCCGAAGCCGAAGACCGCCCAGAAGGCCGGCGGCAGCTTGGGCATATGCCAGACAGGCTGGGGCGCTTCGCTTCGGGGGGCATGGTCCGGCTCGGCCACGCCCAGCCAGAGCACGACCAGCGCGCCGATGCCGGGAACGGCGGCGACCCAGAACACCGCGCGCAGGTCGCCTGCAAAGAGGCTCAGGAACAGAAGCGCCAGAAGAGGGCCTGCGAATGCGCCGATATTGTCGAGCGACTGGCGCAGGCCAAAGGCCGCCCCGCGCCTGCCCTCAGGCGCCAGTGCGGCCACCAGCGCATCGCGCGGCGCGCCGCGGATGCCCTTGCCGAACCGGTCAGACAGGCGGGCAACAAGCACCCAGTAGGGCCCGGTCGCCAGCGCGAAGATCGGCTTGGACAGGGTGCCGAGGCCGTATCCCAAAAGCGCCAGCGGCTTGCGCTTGCCGATCCGGTCGGAGATCCGCCCCGAGAAGAGTTTGACGATATTCGCCATCCCCTCGCCGAGGCCCTCGACGAGGCCGACGAAGGCCACCGACGCGCCGAGCGTGCCCACGAGGAAGGCCGGCAAAAGCGCGTGGATCATCTCCGAGGAGATATCCATAAACAGGCTGACAAGCCCGAGCGCCCAAATCCCGCGCGGCAGGCCGCTGCGCGGCGTTCTCGGGCTTTGGCTCATGCTTTACCAGACCTCCGGATCGATCCCCTGCTCGGCCAGCTTGGCAAACTTGTCCTGCAAGTAGCGCTGGAAATGCTGGTTCTTGTAATCCTGGGTCACCACATATTCGAGGCCCGAGATAAAGTGGAATGGCTTGAAATAGCCCGGAAGGCGGAACACCTCCGCCTCGCGCAGGCTGGCAGCGCCGACGGTTTCGGGCGGGAAGAAGAGCATCGTCGGCGTGAAGTTGACGAACCACTTCACTGCAAGGTCACGTTCTTCCAGTTCCTCGCCATCGAAATCAAGAACCGCGCGTGAGCCGAACATATCCAGCTGCACCACATCGAAATGTTCGGTGAGGTAGCTGGTGATCTCTTCGCGCTTGAAATTCACCTCGTGCAATTCGCGGCAATAGGGGCAGCCGCGCTGCTCGAACAGAACCGCCAGCGCCTTGCCCTGATCGGCCGCTTCCTCATGGTCGAGCGCCATCTCGAGAAAGCTGTCTTTGAGAAAATGTTCGTCGTAAAGCCCGTCGTCCCCGACAGTGCCCTGTGCCTGCGCGCGTCCGGCGGTCACAAGGCTGGCGGCGGACAGGGCGAGCAATGTTCTGCGGTCCATGGTCGTCTCCCTGTTCGTGGTCCCGTGGGGCCAGTCTAGCAGGGGCGCAATGAAAAAGGCCCCACAATTTCGTGTGGGGCCTTCGATGGGTCGGATTTCCCTACTGGATCCGCGTCAGAAGATCGTCGAGCGATTTCTTGGCGTCGCCGTAGAACATCCGTGTGTTTTCCTTATAGAAGAGCGGGTTTTCGATGCCCGAATAGCCGGTGCCCTGCCCGCGCTTGGAGACAAACACCTGCTTGGCCTTCCAGCATTCCAGAACCGGCATACCGGCGATGGGGCTGCCCGGATCTTCCTGCGCGGCGGGGTTCACGATGTCGTTCGAGCCGATCACGATAGCAACATCGGTGTTGGGGAAGTCGTCGTTGATCTCGTCCATTTCCAGAACGATGTCATAAGGCACCTTGGCCTCGGCCAGAAGCACGTTCATGTGGCCCGGAAGGCGGCCCGCGACGGGATGAATCGCGAAGCGGACGTTCTTGCCCTTGGCCCGCAGGCGGCGGGTCAGTTCGGCCACGTTCTGCTGGGCCTGCGCCACGGCCATGCCGTAGCCCGGGATGATGATGACGCTGTCAGCATCTTCGAGGGCGGCGGCAACGCCGTCGACGTCGATCGCCACCTGCTCACCGTCGATCTCCATGGCGGGGCCGGTCGTATTGCCGAAACCGCCCAAGATCACGCTGATGAACGAGCGGTTCATCGCCTTGCACATGATGTAGCTCAGGATCGCACCCGACGAGCCCACGAGTGCGCCGACCACGATCAGAAGATCGTTGCCGAGCGAGAAGCCGATCGCCGCTGCGGCCCAGCCCGAGTAGCTGTTGAGCATCGACACGACCACGGGCATATCCGCGCCGCCGATCCCCATGATCAGGTGATAGCCGATGAAGAACGCCAGAAGCGTCATCGCGATCAACGTCCAGACGCCCGCGCCATTGAGGAACATCGCCAGCAGAACGATGCTGCCCAGCGCCGCGGCAGCGTTCAACGCATGGCCGCCCGGCAGCTTGGTCGCTTTCGAGGTAAGCTTGCCCGCAAGCTTGCCAAAAGCCACGACCGAGCCGGTGAACGTCACGGCGCCGATAAAGACCCCGAGGAAGACCTCGACCTTGAGGATGGTCTGTTCGACCGCATCCTTATGAGCCAGAAGCGCGGCAAAGCCTTCGAGCGCCTCGCGCTCCTCAGCGCTCATCGCCAGAACACGGCCAAGCTCGAGATAGGCGTTATAGCCCACGAACACGGCCGCCAGACCCACGAGCGAATGCATCGCGGCGACGAGCTGGGGCATTTCGGTCATCTGCACGCGCTTGGCGACGATAGTGCCGATGATGCTACCCGCGACGATCAGGATGACCGAGAGGGTCCAGAGGCCCGCGCCGGGGCCCACGAG
>JAHEBR010000141.1 GCA_024642185.1 Marivivens sp.
CGCGTTCGGGATCGGCACCCATCCGCGCCGCCACCTCGAGCGCGCCGACGGGCGGCGCATCGCGGTAGATCTCGGAATAGCACTCGTCGGCAAAGATGCGGAAATCATGTTTCTCGGCCAGCGCGATGAGGGTGCGCCAATAGTCCTCGCTCGCCACCGCGCCCTGCGGGTTGGCGGGCGAGCAGATATAGGCAATCGACGTGCGCGAGAGGATCTCTTCGGGCAGCGCGGCATAGTCCGGCAGGTGCCCTGTCTCTTCGGTTGCCGCCACATAGACAGGCTCGGCCGAGACCGAGAGCGCCGCCACGGCATAGACCTGATAAAACGGGTTGGGCATCAGGACGACCGGCTGCTTGCCGTTCTTCGTTTCGGGGCAAAGCGCCATCGCCGCGTTGTAGAGGCCCTCGCGGGTGCCATTCAGCGCCATGATCTGATCGGGCATGACCGAGACGCCATAACGCGTCGCGATCCAGCCCGCGATGGCCGACAGAAGCTCGGGCGTGCCTTCGTTGGGCGGGTATTTCGCGAAACCCGACAGGTTGGCCGCCAAAACATCGCCCACCCAAGAGGGGAAGGCGTGTTGCGGCTCGCCGATGGTCATATGAATGGGTTCGCCGCCCGCTTCATGGACGTCGAGAAGCTTCCGCAGGCGCGGAAACGCGTATTCCGGTAGGTTCGAAAACCGCTCGGGAAAATCCATCACTGCCTCAATGCGCGGGATCGTTTGCGCCCCGCTTTGCCCGAACATAGGGCCAAGGCGGCCCATCTGTCCAGAAAAAGCAGAGGGAATCAGGGGCTTGGAATGGGTTCTGTGGCTTTTAGGCCAAGGCCTGCTCCGCCGCCGCGGCAAGGCGCAAAAGGCGCCCCTCCTGATCGGCCTGCCCGTTGAACATGATCCCGCAGCCCGGAACGCCGGTTGGCAGGGTGATCGAGCAAAGGCCCAGAAGGTTGGCGACCCGCGTGTTCCTCAGCGCCATGAGGTTGGACGAGACGAAATACGCGTCATCCGTCGCCAGCCGCGCGGCGTTCGGCGCCATGATCGGCATGGTCGGCAGGATCACCGCGTCAAACCCCGCCGTCGCGGCGGCATATTCGGCGCGGATCTCTTCGAGCCGCGCCCAGTTGGCGATATAGTCGGCGGCCAAGACCTCGCCGCCGGGGCGGATGCGTTTGAGGATCTGGTGATACATCAGATCGGGCCGCGCCTCGATCGTTTCGCGCCAATAGGCATAGGCGTCGGCGGTAAAGAGGCCACCGGCCATCGAGAAAGCCTCGCGCAGCGGCTCAAACGTGATGTGGCTGATTTCGGCCCCCGCATCATTGAGCCGCCCCACAGCCGAGCGGAAGGCGGCGCGGGGCTCGTCCTCAAGGTCTTCGGTGCCGATGGTATCGAAAACGGCCAGCCGCACGCGGCTCAGATCGGCGCCACCCAGATCGACGGCATCGCCGCCGAGCACATCCCAAAGAAGCGCCGCGTCCTCGACGGTGCGGCAGAGGGGGCCAACGGTATCGAAGGTCTTGCAGAGCGGCACAACGCCCTCAAGCGAGAGGCGACCATGCGTTGTTTTCAGGCCAACGAGGTCGTTCCACCCCGAAGGCACACGCACCGAACCGCCGGTATCCGAGCCGATCCCTGCGGCGGCGAGGCCAAAGGCGACAGAGGCCGCGGCACCAGAAGAAGAGCCGCCCGGAACCGCCTCGGGATCGACCTTGTTGGGCGGGGTTGCGGTGATCGGATTATAGCCAAGGCCCGAGAAGGCGATCTCGGTCATGTGGGTTTTCCCTAGGCAAACCAATCCCTTGCCGGTCGCACGGCGCAACACTTCGGCATCGCGTTCAGGCGTGCGGCTCTTGAGATAGGCGGTTCCTGCCTCGGTCGCGACACCGGCGGTATCGAAGAGGTCTTTCCACGAAATCGGAACACCATCCAAGGGCGAGAGGCGATGGCCCGATTTGGCGCGGGCGCTTGCGGCGCGGGCCTCGGCCATGGCGCGATCCGCCGTGACACGGGCATAGATGCGGTCGCGCATGGGGTGGGCGGCAATCGCATCAAGATAGGCCTGCGCCAGATCGACCGGGTCAATCTCGCCTTTGCCGATCCCGCGCCCAAGCTCTGCCGCGCTTTTCCAAAGCCAATCCTGCATCCGATCCTCCCTGATTGCCGCGACGGTAGCGGCACCTCCGCGCATGGACAATCCCGACCGATTGGGGATAGTGCCCTCATGGCTCCGGAACATGACATCCTGATCGTCGGCGGCGGGCTCAACGGCCCCGCCCTTGCCCTTGCGCTGGCGCAAGCGGGCTTTCGCGTGGGCGTGATCGACAGCCTGCCCCTCGATACCCGCAAAGACCCCGGCTTTGACGGCCGCGCCTATGCGCTGGCCCTCGCCTCGCAGCGGCTTTTGAAGGCCACGGGCGTCTGGAAGGCCATCGCCGCCGTGGCCGAGCCGATGCTCGAGATCAAGGTCACCGACGGGATCGCAGGCCAGGGTCCGAGCCCGTGGATGATGCATTTCGATCATGCCGAGATCGAAGAAGGCCCGATGGGATATATGGTCGAAGACCGTTTCCTGCGCCGCGCCTTTCTTGACGCGATGGCGGCGGAAGAGCGGATCACGCAATACCCTGCGGAAACCGTGGTGGCGCAGTCGGTCGACGATGGCGCCGTGCGGGTTACGCTGGCTTCAGGCAAAGAGCTTGCCGCGCTCCTTCTGGTCGGCTGCGACGGCCGCAAATCCGGCACCGCCGAGCGCGCCGGGATCGGCCGGACCGGCTGGGGCTATGGCCAGACGGCCATTGTCTGCGCCGTGGCCCACGAAAAGCCGCACCACGGCATCGCGCATCAGTTCTTCATGCCGCACGGCCCACTGGCGATCCTGCCCTTGCCGGGCAACCGCAGCTCGATCGTCTGGAGCGAGACAGACGCCCGCGCCGCCGACTGCGCCAAGATGGACGACGAGACCTTCCTTCAGGCGTTGCGCCCCGCTTTTGGCTCGTTCCTCGGCGAGATCAGCCTCGAAGGCGCGCGCTTTACCTACCCCCTGAACCTCACCCTCGCCAACAGCTTCATCGCCCCCCGCCTCGCCCTCGTGGGCGACGCGGCCCACGGGATGCACCCGATTGCAGGCCAAGGCCTGAACGCTGGCCTGCGGGATGTGGCGGCTTTGGCCGAGGTCTTGTCAGAAGCCCGCCAGCGCGGCGAGGACATCGGCAGCGAGCAGGTCTTGAAGCGCTATCAGCAGTGGCGCCGTTTCGATACCGCGACGCTGGCGATCGCGACGGACACGTTCAACAAGCTGTTTTCCAACGATAATCCGCTTCTGCGGGCGGCCCGCGATATGGGCATGGGCGTGGTCAATGCGATCCCTGCGCTGCGCCGTGGCTTCGTCCGCGAAGCGGCGGGCCTGACGGGCGAGTTGCCCCGCCTGATGCGCTAAAGATCCAGCCGCCGCGCCTCGTCGACCAGCATGATCGGGATGCCGTTGCGAACCGGAAAGGCCATCTTGGCGGCCTTGGAGACAAGCTCCTTAGTCTCCGCGTCATAGCTCAGCGTTGTCTGGGTGACAGGGCAGACCAGTGCCTCGAGCATCTTTGGATCAAACTCGGTCTCGCTCATTGCAGTCTTTCCTCTCCACCGCCCGCGAGGGCAAATTCGATCAGCGCCACCAGCGTCTCGCGCCGGGTCTCTAGCGTCGGCGCCTCAAGAAGCGCCTGTTTGTCCTCGGGTTCAAACGGGCAAAGGATCGACAGCGAGTTGATGAGAAGCTCGTCCTCCGCGGAACGCATCGCCTCCCAGTCGGTCGACAAATCCCGCGCATCGAAGAAACGCGTCAAAAGCGAGATCAGCGCAGCGCGGTTGCAGGACTCGTCGCTCTCCGCTGCCCCAAGATCGGCCTCGAAACCCTTCCAGCTGATATGCGCGCGCCGATAGGGGGTAAAACCCTCGGTCTCGCTCAAGAGCCGGAACCGCGAGACACCGCTCAGGGTTATCATGTAGCGCCCGTCATCGGTCTCGGCAAAGCTGGTCACGCGCCCGGCACAGCCGATCTTGTGAAGCTCGTCACGTCCCTCGAACGGCTGGATCATCCCGATCAGCCTGCGGCTCGTCTTCAACACATCATCCAGCATCGCAAGATAGCGCGGCTCGAAGATCTGTAATGGGAGCCGCGACCGGGGCAGCAAGAGCGCCCCGGGCAACGGGAATAGTGGAACCGTGTCTGGCAGATCAGCAGCCTTGATCATGACCCAGACCTATCACGCCGCCCGATCTCAGGCAAAGATCATCGACGACAGCTTGCGCCGCCCGTTCAGGACCACAGGATCGGTAGCTTTCAAGGAATTGAAGATCTCGAACAGCTGCGCCTTGGCCGCGCCATCGTTCCATTCGCGATCACGCCGGAACAGGTCTAGAAGCTCGTTCACCGCCTCTTCGACCTTGCCCGAGGCATGAAGCGCGGTGGCAAGATCAAAGCGGGCCTGATGGTCCGCCGGATTCGCCTCGATCTTGGCCCGCAGCGCATCGACCGGCCCGGCCTTCTCGGCCTTGCGCGCAAGCGCCAAAGCGGCACGCGCGGTTTCCACCTCGGCGCTGGTGGCTATCTCTGCCGGAGCGCCGTTGAGGATCGCCTCGGCCTGCTCGACATCCTTCATCGCGAGGTAGGAGCGCACGAGCCCGCCATAGGCCGCCGCATTCGCCGGATCTTCCTGCAGGATCGCCGCAAAGGTCTCGGCGGCATCGGCAGCAGCACCTTCTTCAAGCATCTGCTCGGCGGCCTCGATCGCGGCGCTCAGATCTTCCTCGTCCTCGCCGGCAGCGCCATTGCCCATACCTGCAATCTTGGTGACAAACTGATCAACCTGGCTCGGCGGCAGCGCCCCCTGAAAGCCGTCCACCGGCTGCCCCTGCCAAAAAGCATAGACCGTCGGGATCGACTGCACGCGCAGCTGGCCCGCATAGGCCTGATTGGCGTCGACATCGATCTTCACCATCTTGACCGCGCCCTTGGCCTTGGTCACCGCCGCCTCGAGCGCGGGGCCAAGCGTCCGGCAGGGGCCACACCACGTCGCCCAGAAATCCACAATGACCGGAACCGTCTTTGACGCCTCGATCACATCGTCCATGAAGGTCGCGTCGCTGCCTTCCTTGATCAGATCGCCCTTCGGGGCCGCTTTGGGGTCGAGCTCGAGCATAGCTGCTCTCCTTTGCGAAAACTTTGCCCCTATATGTGGCCGCCTGCCCCCGACTCCAAGAGGCAATTTCATTGCATTGTCGCGACACACCGTCCAGTTTCAGCCCATCCGAACAGAGGCTCCGCTCATGCCCACAGTCCTGACCTTCGGCGATAGCAACACCCACGGCACACCGCCCACCCCGAGCGCCGACCTCTATCTCCGCCTGGGGCCGGAAGACCGCTGGCCCTGCGTCATGCACCGCGCGCTCGGGCCCGATTGGACCCTGATCGAAGAGGGCCTGCCGGGGCGGACCACCGTTTTCGACGATCCGATCACCGGGCCCACGATGAACGGCCTCCTCGGCCTGCCGATGGCGCTCAGAAGTCACGGGCCGATCGACTGGCTGACGATCATGCTCGGCACCAACGATTGCCAGATCCACCACGGCGCCACCGCCGACCAGATCACCGGCGGCCTCGCCGCGCTCCTCGCCGTCGCCCTCTCCCCCGAAATGCAGGCCCGCCACGGCAGCTTCCGCATCCTCGTGATCGCCCCGCCGCCGGTCGCCGAAATTGGCACATGGGTCGCCGAATTCCACCGCGGCGGCGCCAAATCCCAAGCCATGATCCCGCTCTACCGCGATCTCGCCGCCTCGCGCGGCCTCGCTTTCCTCGACGCGAGCCAACACATCGCCGTCAGCCCGATAGACGGCGTGCATTTCGACGCCGCCGCCCACCACCGCCTCGGCCAAGAGGTGGCAAAACTCATCGCCACTGAGGCCTAACCCCTTCTTTTGGCGTTAAATACTCTCGGGGGTGA
>JAHEBR010000142.1 GCA_024642185.1 Marivivens sp.
CATGGGCCGCATCCCCGCCCCCGGCGGCGCCGATGTCTCAAACTGGCCGATGATCTTCGGCGCGGGCGAGACATGGTATGCCAAACCCGACGCGGGCGCCCTCATCGTCTCGCCTGCCGAGGAATTCGCGATGGAGCCGCACGACGCCTTCGCCGACGACATGACCCTTGCCGAAGGCATCGCCCGCTACGAAGAGCACATGCAAACGCCCGTCACCCGGCTCCTCTCAAGCTGGGCCGGCCTGCGCACCTTCGCGCCCGACCGCCAACTCGTCCTCGGCCCCGACGCCCGCGATCCAAGCTTCGTCTGGTCCGCAGGCCAAGGCGGCTACGGATTCCAGACAAGCCCCGCCGCCAGCCAGCTCGTGGCCGACCTCGTCGCCGGCCGGCAGCCCGAGCTTGACGGCAAAACCGTCGCCGCACTCTCGCCCGCCCGCTTCGCCTAACCTTCTTTTGGCCTGAAATACTCCGCGGGGGTCCGGGGGCGCGAAGCCCCCGGCCTATCCGCTAGCCGTCCACGCGGATATTGGCGTTCGTCGGATCGTAGGGGCTGTCCTGCACCACCTCCGCGTCCCACAACTCGCGCATCATCCGCACCTTGAGCTTGGTGCCCACCTCGGCCAGCCCCACCGGCAGATAGCCCATACCGATCTGCTTGCCGAAAACCACCGAATAGCCGCCCGATGTCAGACGCCCGACCTTCGCCCCCGTCGCCGGATCAATCAGTGCCTCCTTGCCCCAGGGATCGGCATCCTTGGGCCCGTCGATCAGCACGGTCACGCATTTGGAACGGATGCCCGTCGCCTCCATCGCCGCCTTGCCGTGGAAATCTTTCGACAGGTCCACAAACCGCGGAAGATCGGCCTCGAGCGGCGTCGCATCGCGGCCCAGCTCGGTGCCAAAGGCGCGATAGCTCTTCTCCTGCCGCAACCAGTTCTGCGCCCGCGCGCCCACAAGCTTCAGCCCATGCTTGGCACCCGCCGCCATCAGCTGATCCCAGAGATAGCGCTGCATTTCGATCGGATGATGCAACTCCCAGCCAAGCTCGCCCGTATACGCCACACGGATCGCATCCACAGGACACATGCCGAGTTCAATCCGCTGCGCCGAAAGCCACGGGAAGCGCTTGTTCGACAGCGCGCTCTCCGGCTCGGCATCCTTGATCAGCTCTTTCAGGACATCCCGCGATTTCGGCCCCGCAATGGCGAAAACACCATATTGGGTCGTGACGTTCTGGATTTCGATATAGCCAAACTCCGCCGCCTTATCCTCGGCCGCCTTGCGCAGGAAATCCGCGTCATAATCGGTCCAGGCGCCAGCCGAGACGAGGTAATACTCGTTCTCGGCGCGCCGCACGATGGTGTATTCCGTCCGCGTCGTGCCCGCGGCGGTCAGCGCATAGGTGAGGTTGATCCGGCCGATCTTGGGCAGCTTGTTGCAGGTGAACCAGTCAAGGAACGCGGTCGCCCCCGGACCTTTGACGACGTGCTTGGTGAATGCCGTCGCATCGATCAGGCCCACGCCCTCGCGGACAGCCTTGGCCTCGTCCACCGCATATTGCCACCAGTCGCCACGACGGAAACTGCGGGAATTGTGATCGAAATCTTCCGCCGCATCGAGGGGCCCGTAATAATTGGGCCGCTCCCAGCCGTTCACCTGCCCGAACTGTGCGCCCAGCGCCTTCTGCCGGTCATAGACCGGTGCCGTGCGCAAGGGCCTGCAGGCTTCGCGCTCTTCATCGGGATGGTGCAGGATGAAGACGTGCTCATAGCACTCCTCGTTCTTGCGCGCGCCGTATTCGGTCGTCATCCACGAGCCATAGCGCTTGGGATCAAGGCTCGCCATGTCGATCTCGGCCTCGCCCTCGACCATCATCTGCGCCAGGTAATAGCCGGTGCCGCCCGCCGCGGTGATGCCGAAGCTAAAGCCCTCGGCCAGCCACATATTCCGCAGGCCCGGCGCGGGGCCGACAAGCGGGTTGCCATCGGGCGTATAGCAGATCGGCCCGTTGAAATCGTCCTTCAGGCCCACCGTCTCCGACGAGGGGATGCGGTGGATCATCGACATATATTCCTCTTCGATCCGCTCGAGATCGAGCGGGAAAAGGTCGGCACGGAAGCTGTCGGGCACGCCATATTCGAAACGGGCTGGCGCGCCCCGCTCATAGGGCCCGAGGATCCAGCCGCCCCGCTCTTCACGCACATACCACTTGGCATCGGCATCGCGCAGAACCGGGTGCTGGGGGTTGCCCGCCTCGCGATAAGCGACAAGTTCGGGATCCGGCTCGGTGACGATATACTGGTGCTCGACCGGAATCGCCGGAATGCGCAGCCCCAGAAGCTTCGCCGTGCGCTGGGCATGGTTGCCCGTGGCCGTCACAACGTGCTCGGCGGTGATCACGATCTGCTCGTCAGAGGGCAGCAGATTGCCACCCTTCTCGACCATCTTGGTGCAGGTCACACGCCATTCCGAACCGGTCCAGACATAACCATCGACCTGCCACTTGCGTTCGATGATCACACCCCGCTGGCGCGCGCCCTTGGCCATCGCCATGGTGACGTCGGCGGGGTTAATATAGCCGTCCTGCGGGTGAAAGAGCGCGCCCCTGAGGTCTTCAGTCCGCACCAGCGGCCAGCGCTCCTTGATCTGCGCGGGCGTCAGAAACTCGTGATAGACATCCGCGGTTTCGGCCACCGAGGAATAGAGCATGAACTCATCCATCCGGTCCTGCGTCTGGGCCATGCGCAGGTTGCCGACAATATAGAAACCTGCGTTGAGCCCGGTCTCCGCTTCAAGCGCCTTGTAATAGTCGACCGAGTATTTGTGGATGTGGGTCGTCGCATAGCCCATGTTGAAGAGCGGAAGAAGGCCCGCCGCGTGCCAGGTCGAACCCGAGGTCAGCTCGTCCCGCTCCAACAGCATCACATCCTCCCAGCCCGCCTTGGCGAGGTGATAGGCAATCGAGGTGCCGATGGCGCCACCGCCAACGACCAGAGCTTTGACATGGGTCTTCATCGCGCGACTCCCGTAGAATGAATTGCCCGCAATCTGTCGCAAACAAGCGCCCAAGGCGAGAGCCAGCCGACGCCTCACAGATCAAAACCGACTTGCAGGGCGGATGCCGGGGCAAGGGGGCTGTCTGCCCCCTCTGCGGCAAGCCGCATTCACCCCCGAGAGTATTTCAGGCCAAAAGAAAATGCCGCTTCTTTTGGCTGCAAATACTCCGGGGGAGTCTCCGCAAGGAGACGGGGGCAGAGCCCCCCTTTCGCGGGCAGTTGTTCCCATCGCCGCGAGCGCATATCAACAGGGCAACCAGAAGGAGCCGATATGCAGATCTGCCGGTCAGTTGCCGATATCCGCGCCGCCGTCGCCCAATATCGCCGCGATGGCGCTACGATCGGGCTGGTGACGACGATGGGCGCCCTGCACGCAGGCCATATGCAGCTTGTGGCCGAGGCCAAGGGCACCCATGACCGGGTGATCGCCACGATCTTTGTCAACCCGACCCAGTTCGGCAATCCGGCCGACCTCGAGGGCTATCCCCGCACCGAAGCCGCCGATCTGGCGATGCTTGAAGCGGCGGGCGTGTCGGCGGTGTTCATGCCGCAGGTTTCCGAGATTTACCCCCAGGGTGACGAGACCGTTGTCGAGACCGTGAGGCTCGCCAATATGCTGCACGGCCTCGTCCGGCCGGGGCATTTCCGTGGCGTCGCCACCGTGGTCTGCAAGCTCTTCAACATCATTCAGGCCGACGCCGCCTATTTCGGCGAGAAGGATTACCAACAGCTGCAGGTGATCCGCCGGATGGTGCGCGACCTGCATATCCCGATCCGGATTTTCGGCGTCGCCACCGTGCGCGAAGCGGACGGGCTTGCCATGTCGTCGCGCAATGTGCGCCTGACACCGGAAGATCGCGCGGCGGCGGTTTGCCTCTCGCAAGCTCTGGATGCCGCCGAGACGGCCGCCAGGGCTGGTGCCAGCGTGACCGAAATCGACAAGGCGATGCGTTCGATCATCGCCGCCGAGCCACGCGGGCGTTTGGTTGCCATTGATATCGTCGAGGCCGGAACGCTGGCCCCTGTGGGGGGCGTTCCGGAGACTGACTTCGCCATCATGCTGTCCGTGGCCTTCGGCCCCGAGGCCAACCCCGTTCTGCTGATAGATCAGAGGGAGATCAGAAAATGAGCAGCCAACCCCAGCAAATCCGCCGCAATACCGTTCCGATGATTGCAAAAAGGAAAGGCGGCGAGCCGATCGTTTCCCTCACCTCCTATCACGCGCATACCGCGGCGATCGTCGACAAATATGCCGATTTCATCCTCGTGGGCGACAGCCTCGGGATGGTGATGCACGGGATGGAATCGACCGTGGGCGTGCCTTTGGACCTCATGATCATGCACGGCAAGGCCGTGGTGCGCGGCACCAAGAAGGCTCTGATCGTCGTCGATATGCCCTTCGGCACCTATGAGGAAAGCCCCAACATGGCCTTCCGCAACGCCGCCAAGGTGATGAAGGAAACCGGCTGCGGCGCGATCAAGATCGAGGGCGGCAAGCGCATGGCCGAGACGATCCGCTTTCTTGTCGAGCGCGGCATTCCGGTCATGGCGCATATCGGCCTCACGCCGCAATCGAGCCATGTCATGGGCGGCTTCAAGACCCAAGGCCGCGACGAAGACAGCTGGCACCTGCACGAAGAAGACGCCCGCGCGGTGACCGATGCCGGCGCCTTTGCCGTGGTGCTTGAGGGCATGGTCGAGCCGCTCGCCGCCAAGATCACCAAACAGATCGACATTCCCACCATCGGCATCGGCGCCTCGGTCGAGTGCGACGGGCAGATCCTTGTCCTCGAGGATATGCTCGGCCTCAACCCCTGGACGCCGAAATTCGTCAAGGTCTACGGCCAGCTTGGCCCGATGATCGAGGAGTCGGTCCGCCGCTATGCAGAAGAGGTCAAGACGCGGGCCTTCCCGACCGAGGATCAGGTGTATCGCTAGGAAAACGGGGCCTTTCCGGCTCCGATAACATATATGTTATTTTTCTAATGTATTTGCTTGAAAGCCCCTCCGCGCGAGGTTAGGGGGACTCCGAAACAAAGGAGTTCCCCATGAATTACACCAGCAAGTTCCAAGCCATGGCCGACGCCGCCCGCGCCCGTGTGGCCGAGGCCGCTCCGGCCGACGTGGCCGCGCTGATGGCCGGGGGCGCTGTCGCCCTCGACATCCGCGATCCCGACGAACACGCCGCGGGCCATATTCCCGGCTCGCTCAACATCAGCCGCGGCAAGCTCGAGATGAATGTCGAGGGCAAGATCACCGACCTCGACACCGTGATCCTGTGCTACTGCAACGCCAACAACCGTGGCGCCCTTTCGGCGGCAAGCCTGCGGGACATGGGCTATAGGAACGCCCGCTTCATCGCCGGCGGCCTCAACGCCTGGAAGGCGCTGAACGGAGCCAACTAGGCCCGACCTGACAGGTTTTGACACAATCCGTGACGGGCCCCCGTATTGCTGCGGGGGCCCGTTTCCTTCATTGCCCCTCTAGCGCCAGATCGGCGCGGGACTTAGGGGTAACCACTCATGTTGAGACGAGAATTTCTTGTTGTTTCTCTGGGGCTTGTGGCGGCTTGCGCACCGCTTCCAAACACCAATCCGCTCGGCCGCGATGCCCGCAAAAGCCTGACGATTTCGGCCGTCGAGGTCTCGACCTCGGGCACGGCGTTTGAGAGCGTCCGCGCCGCCGATCATTCAAGCGCGCTTGCCCCCGATCTGAAGGCCGTGCTTGAGCGGGAATTCTCTGATCGCATGGCGCCCGGCGGGCTGAAACTCGTGGTCGAGGTGACCCGCATCAACCTTGCCGGAGCCACGACGACCGCCTTTGGCCGCGACAAATCGCAGATGCAGGGCGCTGTGCGCCTCGTCGACGGCAACGGCACGACGGTCGCCACCTATTCCATTCA
>JAHEBR010000143.1 GCA_024642185.1 Marivivens sp.
TCAAGGCTTCGCTTGGTCGATGACCGTGACCGCCAAGTTCGACATCGCCCGTCCCGACCAACGCGGGCTGGCTACCGGCGTCAATGAATTCGCAGGCTACGGCGGGGTGGCAATCGCGGGTCTGGCCACGGGCTATCTCGCCAGCCTGTTCGATCCCCGCACGGCACTTTTTGTTTTCGGCCTCGTCGTCAACCTTCTGGCGCTGGCGGCGGCGATCTTGGCCTTTGCCGAGACCCGCCCGCAGGCGAGCGGCGCGGCCAAGGCCTCGGCGGTTTCCGCCAAGAGCATCTTTGCCTTGGTCACATGGAAGAACCGCGATTTTCAGGCTCTGTCGCAGGCGGGCAGCGTCGAGAAATTCGTCGATGCGCTGATGTGGGCGTTGGTTCCTGTCTATCTCGCCGCGCAGGGCGTGGCGCTTGTCACCATCGGCTGGATCACCGCGACCTATGGGCTTGTCTGGGGCGCGAGCCAGCTTTGGACCGGCCCGCTCTCTGACAAGATCGGGCGCAAGCCGCCGATCGTTGCGGGCTTTGCGATCTGTGCCGCAGGCGTTGCCGCATTTCCTTTCTTGTCAGCCCCGCTTGCATGGGCTGGCGCGGCGGCGGTGACGGGCGTCGGCATGGCGCTCCTTTATCCCAACCTCATCGCCGCCGTAGGCGATCTGGCCGAGCCCGCTTGGCGCGGCTCGGCGCTGGGCGTCTACCGCTTCTGGCGCGATCTCGGCTATGCCTTCGGGGCGCTGGCGATCGGCCTTGTGGCGGATGCTTCGGGCTATCTCGAGGCGGGCTTCTGGCTCACCGCGGGGGCGATGGCGCTTTCGGGGCTGTGGCTTCTCTTGGGCCTGAGCGAGACCCACCGGCCCGAAAAGGGCTAGGAAAGGGCTATCGCGCCGGGCCCGTCTGGGTATGATCCTCGGAAAGAACCGGAACCAGACGAGGCCCCATGTTTGCGAACGAAGCCGAACTCGACGAGCTGCTGCAGGATCATCCCTTCATCGAGTATATCGACGCGGTGGTGATCGACCTTTGCGGGCGGGCGATTGGCAAGCGGCTTCCGGTCGGCCACGTTGCCAAGATGCTGAGGGCCGGCACGCCCATCTGCGCGGCGATGCAGCTTGTGGACGTGCGGGGCAACACCGCCGATCCGATGGGTTTCGGCTTCTCCGATGGCGATCCAGACGGCATGGCGCGGCCCATAGCCGGAACCTTTGCGCCGATCCCGTGGAGCGGCGGCAAGGGCGGGCAGGTCTTGTGCCAGATGACCCGCGCCACGAATGGAGAGACCTTCTGGTATGAGCCGCGCAAGATCCTGGCGGATGTGACCGAGATGGTGCGCGGCCTTGGCCTCAGGCCCGTGGTGGCGCTGGAGTTGGAGTTCTACCTCACCGACCTTGGCCGCGCGGATGATGGCGGGCCGATCCCCGCCGCCTCGCCCGTCACCGGCGAGCGCGAGTCGCAGGGGCAGGTGCTTTCGCTGGCCAAGCTCGATGAATACGGTCCGATCGTGAATGCCCTTCAGGAGGCCTGCCGGGCGCAGGGCCTGCCGGTCAGCACGGTGATTTGCGAATACGGGCCGGGGCAGTTCGAGATCAACCTCGAGCACCAGACCGATCCCCTTCGCGCCGCCGACCATGCCGCGCTTCTGCGGCGGGCGGTGCAAGGCGCGGCGCGGGCGCAGGGGTATGATGTGACCTTCATGTCCAAGCCTTTCCCCGGCCTTTCCGGCAACGGCCTGCATATCCACCTGAGCCTGCTCGACGAAGAGGGGCGCAACATCTTTGATCCGGCCCGTCCCGATGGCGAAAAGCTCCTTGGCCACGCCGTTGGCGGTCTTCAGGCCACGCTGCACGAGGCGATGGCGATCTTCGCGCCCAACATCAACGTCTACCGCCGCTTCAAGCCCGACGAGTTTACCCCCGTCACCCGCGACTGGGGCGAGAATAACCGCTCTGTCGCCTTCCGCCTGCCGCCCGTGACAGATGGTGCCGCGCGCAGGCTCGAACATCGTGTGGCGGGGGCCGAGGCCAATCCCTATCTCGTCACCGCCGCTGTCTTGGCGGGCGTTCACTATGGCCTGACCAACCGGGTCGATCCCGGCGCCAAGCACACGGGCAATGCCGGTGCGGCGCTGGACGAAACCTTGCCGAATACCTTCTGGGATGCGCTGGCCGCCCTCGGGCGGGCCGAGATCCTGACCGACTATTTCGGCGAGGACTATCTCGACCTCTACCGGCAGGTGAAAGCGGCCGAGCTCGAGGCGTTTATGGAGACCATCTCGCGGCAGGAATACGACTGGTATCTCTAGGGGCTACTGGTCGCTGCGGAAGCCGATTTTAAGGTGGGTATTGTCGCAGAACGGCTTGTTCTTCGACCCGCCGCAGCGGCAGAGCCGCACCGATTGAACCCGGTCCACGTTGCGCCCCGTACCGGTGCAAATCTCGAGGTTGCCGGTCACCTGCAAGGGCCCGTTGACCTCGGGATCGATCCGCAACTCGCCATTGCGAACCTTCAGGGGATCCGAGGGCCGCGTCTCCGGCTCTCCGCTGGCGCGGAAGCCGATCGTGTTGTGCGAGCCATCGCAATAGGGCTTGTTCTTCGAAGCGCCGCAGCGGCAGAGCGTGGCGCGGAAGCCGTCGGGCTTGCCGTCGAGCAGTATCGTCGCGTGAACGGCATAGGGGCCATTCTCGCGCGGCTTGAGAGAGTTGACCAGCGGCGCGGGCTCGGGTGGCGTGTCGCCCTTGGGATCATAGGTGATCGCGCCCGAGGGGCAGGTATGGCAGAGGCCGCGCAGATCGGCGGTAAGCATCTTGTCGGGAAAGAGCCACTCGCCCACCACATTGGCAAGGAACACGTCCGGCGCCCCCAGCACGCAGCGCCGCGAATGGATGCAGCGCTTTGTGTTGAAATGCAGCGTCATATCCTTGCCCTCGGCGCTGCCGAAGGGATCGTCTTCGCCTTCTGCCACCGGCGCGCCCGGCTTGTCGTTGACGAGAGGGGCAGCGATCGGTTTCGGCTTGGCCCCCGGTACCTCGATCTTGCGCGCCATCTTGCGAAGGGCGGCGGGAATTTTGCAAAGCTCGTGCCCTTCGGGGAAAAGCCGCTCGGCATGCTTGGCGATTTCTTCCATCCGCTCGGAGAGGAAGAGCATCTCGCCCCGACCTTCAGGCAGGCTCCGCACATCGCGCAGGGTCGAGAACGAAAGCCCCGCGTGCAGGCCCGGATGTTCGGGCCCCGCCGGAAGCGAGGCAAGGTATTCGCCCACAGGCACCAGCGCCCACATCGCTTCGCGTGCAAGCGTGACCATCAGCTGCTTGATCGCCGCCTCGCCCGGTGCGCGGCCCCACGCTTGGGCCAGACAGCGCAGCATGAGGTTGTAGAGCGAATTGCCAAGGTCGAGCACCTGCGCCGCCTCGGGATCGGTGATATGGATCCGGTTGGCTCCGGGGATCGGCGCCTTGGCGCAGGGATTGCGGGCGACGGGCCAGGCGGGCTGGAAGGTCGGATCCTTGGCGACCATCTCCTCAAGCTGGGCCTTGACCGCAAGGAAGCGGGCGTAATGCGAGTCGTCCGAATGCTGCGGCGCGCCTTCGCCCTGTTCGACGATGGTTTCGATGGCCTCATGGGCGCTGGCGAGGTCTTTGACGACCGACAGGCCGGGCAGGGGGGCGTCGGCAGGGGTGATCTGGTCTTCAATCGTGCCGCAAAAGAGATCTTCCTCGCCGTAGCGCCGGGTCAGAACCTCAAAGCCGTGGAAGATGCCGCGATAGAGGTGGCCGATCGTCGTATAGTCTTGCGAAGAGGGCATGATCGTCCCCTTCGGTGCCGCGCGGGAATAGTCCGCAGGCGGGACAAAGCCCGGCGCGTCGGCCAGATCGACGCCCTCGGGGCGCTCCAGAAAGATCGCGTGATCGAGAAGGGCGTGGCAAAATCCGGCAAGTTCGAGGTCAATGGCCGCCGGATGCTCGCCCGCCGGAATCGGAAACTCGGGCCTTGAGAGATGTGGCGCTCCGCCAATGGAAATCGCCAGATTGCCCACCAAAGTCATGTGGGTCATCTCTTCGATGGCGACCTGCGTGATCAGCCGTTTCCATTCGGCAACCACTTTGGCCTGATCGGGCGTCAGCCCGTCACGCTCGCCGCGCTTGAGGCTCCAGGCACCGTAGAGATAGCCGCACATGACGTTGTGTTCGATGGCAGCCGCTTCGGCGAGCATGAAGACAAGCTCTTCCCGGTCGCCGATCCGGATCTGTGGTTCTGATGTCATGACACATCCCCCGTTGGTGCGATTGTGCCGCAATCAGTCACTTTCAGCAAAAGGAATCCCATTTTTTGATCCCAGCCGTTGTTTTGAGAGTTCGCGCACCTTGCGCTGCCCCTACGTCAATGGCGGCCAACCTTGACTTTTTACGGCCGTTTGGGCTTCCGTTTTTCCAAAGGGAGTTGGTTCATGAACAGACATATTGCAGCCGCCGCGGCTATCTTTTGGGCGCAGTCCGCCTTTGCTGGCAACGAATTTCACATCTTTCCCGGTGAAGCAGCCGAAGAACAGCTGCAAGAAGCCCTGATCCTTGCGGAACCCGGCGACACGATCATTCTGGCAGATGGGGTCTATGACATCCGCAACGGCCTCTCGCTCGACAATCCTGACGTGACGATTGTTGGTGCAGGCATGGATCGCTCGATCCTGTCGTTCAAGAACCAAAGCGGCGGGGCCGAGGGCCTTCTCATTACCGCGGGCGGCGCGATCCTCAAGGATTTCGCGGTCGAGGATACCAAGGGCGACGCGATTAAGATCAAGGGTGTTGACGGTATCGCCATTGTTCGCGTCCGCGCCGAATGGACCAACGGCCCCGACGAGACCAACGGCGCTTACGGCCTCTATCCGGTGCAGACCAAGAACGTCTATATCGACGGCTCGGTCGCCATCGGCGCATCTGACGCAGGCATCTATGTCGGCCAGTCGGAGAACATCATCGTCCGCAACAGCCGCGGCGAATACAACGTGGCGGGCCTCGAGATCGAGAACAGCTATTATGCCGATGTCTATGCCAACGAGCTGACCAACAACACCGGCGGCATCCTGATTTTCGATCTGCCCAACCTGCCGCAGCAGGGCGGCCATACGATCCGCGTGTTTGACAACAAGAGCTATGCCAACAACACCGACAATTTCGCCCCGCAGGGCAATATCGTCGGCCTCGTTCCGCGCGGGACGGGGATGCTCATCATGGCCAATAGGGATGTCGAGGTCTTTGGCAACGACATGCGCGACAATGACACGGTGAACGTGGCAATCATGAGCTATGTCGAGGGCTTTGAGGACGAAAACTACGACCCGACCCCCAAGCGCATTCATATCCATGACAACGTATTCGGCGCGTCTGGCGGCAATCCCGATACGAGCGAATTCGCGGCCATCATTTCGGATGCGATTGGCGGCCCCTTGCCCAACATCATCTGGGACGGGGTTATGCCGCTTGCCAATTTCTTCCTCTGGGGCATCGAAGAGGGCGGACGCCATTCGGTCCATGACAACGTCTACGAGGCCAATCCGCCTTTCGGAAATGCCAACCTGATCATGTATTTCGCCGCGCGCTGGCTGCACAATCCCAGCCTCAGCATGAAAGACGCCTCCGAGACCTATCCGTCTCTGGGGCCGGTCAGTGTCGTCATCCGCGGGGTCGATGTCGATGATCAGACGTTCTAGGGCGCTTGCCGCTGCGCTGGCCCTCATTGCGGGGCCGGTCGCGGCCGAGGTGAACGATGCGGCGTTGGCGGCTTCGCGGCCGCCGGCCAACCTCTCGGAGATCGGGCTTTTCGACGATATGGCCTCGATGGCCCCGAACGCGGCGGTCGTGCCCTATACGATCAGCTCGCCCCTCTTCACCGACTATGCCCTGAAATACCGCTTCGTGTATGTGCCCGCTTCGGCTGGCCCGGCGGC
>JAHEBR010000144.1 GCA_024642185.1 Marivivens sp.
CCACCTCGGCGATCTCGGTCTCGCCGCCGGCCACCATCGCGGCCACAGCGCCGGCCTCGGCGCAGGTGCCCTCCGGGTAGGCCACGTTCTCGACGTTGCAGCCCTTGAAAACCTCGCCGTTTTTGCCGCGGATCGCCGCGCCGACCTTGAAATTGGAATAGGGGGCGTAGGCCCGGGCCCAGACATCTCGGGCGGCATCAATCAACGTCATGACCATCTTTCTTTTACCAAGTGATAAAAAATAGCAGGCAAGCGTGCCAATAGGCAAGCCGCCTAGGAAAGAGTTGTTGCAAATTCGCCCGGCAGGGTCACTTCGAGAAGCTCGATATCCTCGGTCGGTTCGGCATAGCGCGTCATCATGCCGGGCGGGATCACGAAAGCATCGCCCGCCGAAAGCCGCCAGGGATCCTTGCCCTCGCCCATCAGCGTCATCTCGCCCGCCATGACGAAGGTGAAATGGATATCAGCCTCGTGCCGCGCCCATTGGGTCTCGCCCTCGCCGCGGCGGACGACCTTCACACCCGCCACGCCCTTGGTATTGGCGTTGATCGTGGTGTCGCGGGCGATGAAACCGGGCAGGCGGAAGGCCTCCCATTCGGCTTTTGCCGCTTGATTATAAACGAATTTCTGCCCCTGCCATTCGCGGTCGGGCCGCAGGTGCGGGGTCGGCAGGGTCATCTCGTGGTCGATCTCGGTGACGTGCTCAGCCGGAACGCCGATCTCGATCACCTCGATGCCGTCGCTTGCCTCGAGCACGCGATGCCGGATCTCGGGCGGCTGGATGAAGCAATCGCCGGCCGTCAGGCGGATCGGCGGGCCCTGATCCTCGTAGACCACATCGACCCAGCCGCGATAGCAGAAGATCAGCTGAAACCCCACTTTGTGGAAATGCACCATATCCGGCACAGGCCCGCCATCAGGGATGCGGATGTGGCTGGCGATCATCGCCCCGCCAAGGCGCGAGGGCACCAGATCGCGATACATCATCCCCGCCCGCCCGATCACCCAAGGGGCTTGGTCGGCAAGGCGGCGAACGACGAAGGAATGCTGGGTTTCCGGCAAGACGAGCGGAGGGTTCAGCTCATCGAGCTCGACCATCGTGCCGCCGGGGCTGGTCAGTTGCCGTTTTCCATCCGCGAAGGTCTCGACCGCATCGGTCAGAATCCGCAACCGCCCCGGCTCGCCCTTGATCCCCGCATCGAGCCGCACGCGCAGCCCGTGGCCGGAGTAGACGGCGACCAGGGGATTGTCGGCGGGATAGATCATATCGAGCCGCATCTTCAGAACTTTGCCGAAGAAACCCAAGTCCTCCCGCAGGTTACGGGTCGGCAGGCAGACTTCGGCGCGGATCGGGGCATCTTGTGTCATGGCAGGCCGAGCCTGCGTCTGCGCGATTGGATTTGCAAGCATCCAGTGAAAGCGTTTATGGACATTCAGGGCTTCCCCAGCGGAGGCAAATTGGTTTAACGTTAAACTAAATTCAGACGAGGTGCCCCGGTGTCGGACAATCAGCGTGAATCCCTGCGTCAGGCGGCGCTCGATTATCATCGCCTCCCAAAGCCGGGAAAGCTCGAGATTCGCGCCACCAAGCCGCTGGCCAATGGCCGCGATCTGGCGCGCGCCTATAGCCCCGGTGTGGCCGAGGCCTGCCTTGAGATCAAATCCGACCCCGACACCGCGCTCGACTATACCTCGCGCGGCAACCTTGTGGCCGTTGTGACCAACGGCACCGCCGTTCTTGGCCTTGGCAATATCGGCGCGCTGGCCTCCAAGCCGGTGATGGAGGGCAAGGCTGTTCTCTTCAAGAAATTCGCCAATATCGACTGTTTCGATATCGAACTGAACGAGCCAAACCCCGAGAAGCTCGCCGATATCGTCTGCGCCCTTGAGCCGACCTTTGGCGCGATTAATCTTGAAGACATCAAGGCGCCCGACTGTTTCATCGTCGAGGAAATCTGCCGTAAGCGAATGAATATTCCAGTATTCCACGACGATCAGCACGGCACCGCCATCGTCGTGGGCGCGGCGGCCACCAATGCGCTGCATGTGGCTGGCAAGGCGTTTGAGGATATCAAGGTCGTCTCCACCGGCGGCGGGGCGGCGGGGATCGCTTGCCTCAACATGCTTCTCAAGCTTGGCGTAAAGCGCGAGAATGTCTGGCTCTGCGATCTTGAAGGTCTTGTCTACAAGGGCCGCGAGAAGGATATGACGCCTCAAAAGGCGGACTACGCGCAAGGGACGACGCCCGCGCGCTTGATGGATGTGATCGAAGGGGCCGATCTGTTCCTTGGCCTCTCTGGTCCCGGCGTTCTGACGCCCGAAATGGTCGCCAAAATGGCATCGCGCCCGATCATCTTTGCGCTGGCCAATCCGACGCCCGAGATCACGCCCGAGGATGCCCGCGCCGTTGCGCCCGACGCGATCATCGCCACGGGGCGCAGCGATTATCCCAATCAGGTCAATAACGTCCTGTGTTTTCCCTTCATCTTCCGCGGTGCGCTGGATGTGGGCGCGACCGAGATCAACGACGAGATGAAGCTGGCTTGCATCGAAGGCATCGCAGCACTTGCCCGCGCCACCACAAGCGCCGAGGCCGCCGCCGCCTATTCCGGCGAAAAGCTGACTTTCGGGGCCGATTACCTGATCCCCAAGCCCTTCGACCCGCGCCTCATCGGCGTTGTCGCCAGCGCGGTCGCCAAGGCGGCGATGGAGACGGGCGTCGCCAAGCGTCCGCTCGAGGATATGGCGGCCTACAAGCAAAAGCTCGACGGGTCGGTGTTCCGCTCGGCCATGATCATGCGGCCCGTGTTCGAGGCCGCCCGCACCGCCACCCGCCGGATCGTCTTTGCCGAAGGCGAGGACGAGCGGGTCTTGCGTGCGGCACAGGCGATCATGGAAGAGACGACCGATACGCCGATCCTGATCGGCCGCCCCGAGGTGATCGAGCGGCGCTGCGAACGGGCGGGCCTGAAGATCCGGCCGCTGACCGATTTCCAGATCGTCAACCCCGAGAACGACCCGCGCTATCGCGATTACTGGGGCACCTACCACGATCTGATGGCGCGGCAGGGTGCGACCCCCGATATCGCCAAGGCGATCATGCGCACCAACACCACCGCGATTGCCGCAATCATGGTGCATCGCGACGAGGCCGACAGCATGATCTGCGGCACTTTCGGTCAGTTTCTCTGGCACCTGAATTACGTCAATCAGGTGCTTGGCCGTGGGGGCCTGCATCCCGTGGCGGCGCTGAGCCTGATGATCCTCGAGGACGGCCCCCTCTTCATCGCCGACACGCAGGTGCACCCCAGCCCGACGCCCGAACAGATCGCCGAGTCCGTGATCGGCTGCGCCCGCCATGTGCGCCGCTTTGGCGTGGTGCCGAATATCGCGCTGTGCTCGCACTCGCAGTTTGGCAACATGGATATCGACACCGGCCGCCGGATGCGCGGCGCTTTGGATATCCTCGACAGCCAGCCCCGCGATTTCATCTATGAGGGCGAGATGCATGTCGACTCGGCGCTCGACGTCGATCTGCGCGAGCGCATCTTTCCCGGCAGCCGCCTTGTGGGCCCCGCGAATGTGCTGGTCTTTGCCAATTCCGATGCGGCCTCGGGCGTGCGGAATATCCTCAAGATGAAGGGCAACGGGCTCGAGGTCGGGCCGATCCTGATGGGGATGGGCAACCGGGCGCATATCGTGACGCCTTCGATCACGCCGCGGGGCCTTCTCAATATGTCGGCCATCGCCGGAACGCCTGTGGCGCATTACGGGTAAGGGGCGCTGCCCCTCTGGGCCTGACGGCCCATTCACCCCGGAGTATTTTAGGGCCAAAAGAAGCGGCGATGAGTCGGCGGGTTGGCAAAGCGCGGTTTGCAGATTTGCAGACCTGTGATGGCTTTGCGGAAACCCCGTTGAGGTGAGGCGCTTTGCAAAAATTTGCAGGCGATTTCGACGGGTTCTGCAAATTTTTCGCGCCATTCCGCCGCTGTGACCGGTAACTGTCTTGCCCGGGGGCGGCGCAGTCCCTAACACCTTTGGCAAGTTCTCAAGGAGGAGACTGCGATGGGATATGATGAGGTCTATGGCGCCTGGCAGGCCGACCCCGAGGCATTCTGGATGGAGGCCGCCAAGGCGATCGACTGGGTCGAGATGCCGTCTCGTGCGCTGAATGACAGCAAAGCTCCTCTCTATGAGTGGTTTACCGATGGCATGGTGAATACCTGCTACAATGCGCTGGATCGTCATGTGGAGAATGGCCGCGCCGAGCAGGTGGCTGTTATCTATGACAGCCCGATCACCGGCACGAAGGCCAAGTTCACCTATGCCGAGATGCGCGACAAGGTGGCGCTTTTTGCCGGAGCGCTGGCGGCGAAGGGGGTGACCAAGGGCGACCGGGTCATCATCTATATGCCGATGGTGCCGGAGGCGCTTGTCGCCATGCTGGCCTGCGCGCGGATTGGCGCGGTGCATTCGGTGGTGTTTGGCGGCTTTGCCGCCAACGAGCTTGCCGTGCGGATTGACGATGCGACGCCGAAGGCGATCATTGCCGCCTCTTGCGGGCTCGAGCCGGGGCGGGTTGTGGATTACAAGCCGCTTCTCGATGGCGCGATCGAATTGGCCAAGCACAAGCCCGAGTTTTGCGTGATCTTCCAGCGGGCCGAGAAGCCTGCCGCGCTGATCGCAGGGCGCGACTATGATTGGAACGCGGCGCAGGAGGGTGTGGCACCGGCCGAATGCGTGCCGGTCGAGGGCTCGCATCCGGCCTATATCCTTTATACCTCCGGCACGACCGGTGCGCCCAAGGGCGTGGTCCGACCCACGGGCGGGCATCTGGTGGCGCTGAACTGGACGATGAAGAACGTCTACAACGTCGATCCGGGCGATGTGTTCTGGGCGGCGTCGGATGTGGGTTGGGTCGTCGGGCACAGCTATATCTGCTATGGGCCGCTCATTCACGGCAACACCACCATCGTGTTCGAGGGCAAGCCGGTTGGCACCCCCGACGCCGGCACCTTCTGGCGGGTGATTTCCGAGCATAATGTCCGGAGCTTCTTCACCGCGCCCACCGCCTTCCGCGCGATCAAGCGCGACGATCCCAAGGGCGAGCTGATTAAGGACTATGACATTTCCTGTCTCAACGTCCTCTATCTGGCCGGAGAGCGGGCCGATCCCGACACGATCCTGTGGGCTCAGCGCACGCTGGGCGTGCCGGTGATCGACCATTGGTGGCAGACCGAGATCGGCTATCCGGCTGTCTGCAATCCGGTCGGGATCGAGCTTTTGCCGGTCAAGGTCGGCTCGCCTTCGGTGGCTCTGCCGGGCTTTGATATTCGCGTGGTGGACGAGGGTGGCAAGGAGATGCCACGGGGCGAGCTTGGCGCGATCGTTATCAAGCTGCCGCTGCCGCCGGGAACATTGCCGACGCTGTGGAATGCCGAGGCGCGGTTCCGCAAATCCTATCTCACCACCTTCCCGGGCTATTACGAAACAGGCGATGCGGGGATGATCGACGAGGACGGCTATCTCTACATCATGGCCCGCACCGATGACGTGATTAACGTGGCCGGCCACCGCCTGTCGACCGGAGCGATGGAAGAGGTTCTGGCCTCGCACGAGGATGTAGCGGAATGCGCGGTGATCGGCGTGGGCGACGAGTTGAAGGGCCAGTTGCCGCTTGGATTCCTCTGCCTCAACAAGGGCTGCAACCGGCCGCATGACGAGATCGTCAAGGAAGTGGTCAAGCTGGTGCGCGACAAGATTGGCCCCGTGGCGGCCTTCAAGCTGGCCGTCATCGTGGATCGCCTGCCCAAGACCCGCTCGGGCAAGATCCTGCGGGCGACGATGGTCAAGATTGCCGACAATCAGGAGTATAAGATGCCGGCGACGATCGACGATCCGGCAATCCTTGATGAGA
>JAHEBR010000145.1 GCA_024642185.1 Marivivens sp.
TCGAGCCCATAGGAGATGTTGTCGATCACCTTGCGGTGGGGAAAGAGGCCAAAGTGCTGAAACACCATCGACATCTTGTGCCGCCGCAATTCGCGCAGATCGGCCTTGCTCATCGCTGTCACATCCTGACCGTCGATCAACACCTGCCCTCCGGTGGGCTCGATCAACCGAGAGATGCAACGCACAAGCGTTGACTTTCCAGACCCCGAAAGCCCCATGACGACGAAACACTCGCCCTTGCGGATATCGAAGGAAACATCTTTCACAGCAACGACATGGCCGGTTTCTTCTTGAACCTCGCTGCGCGACTTGGCGGGATCAATGTTGGCCAAGACCTGTTTGGCGTGCGGGCCAAAGACCTTCCAGATGTTGCGGCAGGAAATTTTGGTAGGCGCTGTCATCACGGATCAGTCTCTTTCAGTCGGTTCCTGGCCATACTGTTTCGCGGAGCGCGGGAGTATCAAGGAAAAAATTTTGCAAGAAATCGCTTTACCCTTCCGGGCAATTTCGGGAAAGTCTCTTAAGAAACTGCCCGGAAGTCCTGATGTCTGCCCAACCAGCCTCGGTATCTGTCAAAAAAATTCTGACATCGCACCCAATTTTGGCGAGCGGCGGCTGGTTCGCAATCGCGGCGCTTGTGGTTTCGCTGGTTGTCTGGGCGTTGGTTCATGGCCAATACGCCTTTCCAAAGGAACTATCGGACAAGTTCCATTTCGCCGACTGGATCAATACTGCCGAAGACTGGCTGGAAGCCAACTTCCGTTGGTTCACCCGCGCCATCGCCGATTATATTCGAGTGGCGCTCGAGGCGGTCGAGGTGTTCCTCTGGGAAGCCCCCTGGCCAGCTGTCGTCGTAGCGCTGACGATTCCTGCATTGGTCTATGGCGGCCTTGGACTTGCGATATTCACGATGCTGGGTGTCTTGTTCTGGGCCGCAGTCAATATGTGGGACAGCGCCATGTCGACCCTGGCGCTTATGTTGGTGTCGGTCGCGATCTCGGTGGTTCTGGGCATAGCCGTTGGCGTCTGGACCTCGCAGAGCGACCGCGTTGATGCGGCGATCAAGCCGATCCTCGATACGATGCAGACGATGCCCTCTTTCGTCTATCTGATCCCGGCGATCTTTTTCTTCGGAATTGGCGGTCCTTCGGCGGCGATGGCCATTGTGATCTATGCCATGCCGCCGGCCGTTAGGTTGACCAACCTTGGCATCCGGCAGGTTTCGGAAAACAGCGTCGAGGCGGCGCGGTCGTTCGGCTCGACCCGCTGGCAGCTTTTGATGAAGGTGCAGCTGCCTCAGGCCCTCCCTTCGATCATGATGGGCGTCAACCAGACGATCATGATGGCCCTCGGGCTTGCTGTCCTGGCCACGTTCATCGGCGCGGGCGGCCTTGGCGAAGAGGTTTGGAAGGCTTTGCAACGGCTGCGCGTCGGCTGGTCGCTGGAGGGAGGACTTTCGATTGTCTTCATGGCGGTCATCTTCGACCGCCTGTCGCTGGCAATGAGCGCGCAGAACCATGGCGGACGGATCGTCGATCCCTCGCAGATGACCTTCCGCCTCTTGCCGCAACGCTGGCTGCACTGGCAGCCCGCACGGGTCGTCGAGACCGGGATCAACGCCGTCTGGGATACCGTGGTTGCCGCTTCCAAGGCCCTGACCGGCGCGATTGCCTCCGGCCTTGGCGGGATCGTCGGCCTGACGGGGGCGGAACGTGGCGCCAGCCTGAAGCTCTGGCTCAAGGAACGCCCCGGCCTTGTCATCGGCCTTGTCATCCTCCTCGCAATCTATGCCTGGGATGCCTGGGTATCGCCCATCCCCAACTACCCGCGCGACTGGCGCATCTCGCTGCGTGGTCCTGTAGATGACGCGGTGAAATGGCTGGCGGTAGAGCCCACCTTCATCGCCTTCACAAAGGGCTTCAAGGCGATCATCTATCTCTATGCGCTGAACCCGCTCGACAAGTTCTTCGTGGGCCTGCCGTGGTGGTATGTGATGGTGGCTTTCTTCTTCATCTGCTGGCGCTCGGCGAGCCTGAACTTCGCGATTGTCGTTGTGGCCTCGCTCGCCTTCACCGGCCTCGCGGGCCTGTGGGATATCACCATGTACACCCTCGCGGCCACCATCGCCTCGGTGGCGATCTCGGTCATCATCGGTGTGCCGCTCGGCATCGCTGCCGCCTACAGCCGGACGCTCGACGCCATCCTTCGACCAGTCCTCGACGCGATGCAGACAATGCCGACCTTTGTCTATCTGATCCCCGTGCTGATGTTCTTCGGTGGCAATCCGGTCACGGCGGTCATCGCCACGGTGATCTACGCCCTGCCCCCGGTCATCCGCATGACCATCCTTGGCCTGCGCCAGCTTCCTGAAGAAATCGACGAAGTGTCGGATGCCTTCGGGTCGAGCAAGCTTCAGGCGCTCGTTAAAGTACGCCTGCCGATGGCCTCGCCCTCGATCATGTTGGGGGTCAATCAATCCGTCGTCATGGCCTTTGCCATGCAGGTCATCACTCCGCTGGTCGCGGGGCTCGGCCTTGGCAAGGAGGTTTTCCATGCCATGAACGTGGCCGATACCGGCCGCGGCGTTGTTGCGGGATCGGGGATCGTGCTTTTGGCGATTGTGCTCGACCGCCTGACGCAGGCCTGGACGAAAAACCAGCGAATCGCGCTGGGACTATAGATGGAAAGGCTTGCCTTTTGGGCAGGCAGACGCAGGATCGGAAAAGGAAAAGACTGAACCCGTCACAGGACGGATACCGAAGACCGGAAGAATACCAAAGAATGACAATAGGGAGACCCAAATGACCAAATTCATGAAGATCAAAGCAGGCGCCGTCGCGCTCGGCCTTTCGGCCGCCGCCGCGGTGCCGGCGCAGGCCGATGTGTTCAACGTCCCTGATGCGGACTGGACCGGCGGCCTTGTGACCTGCCGTATCATCACAACCATCATGGAACAGGAAATGGGCCACAAGGTCCGTCACATCACCATGCCGAGCGGCGCCGGTGTCTATGAGGGCCTGCGCTCGGGCGACCTCGATTTCGCCTGCGAGGGCTGGCCGTCGTATTCCTCTTCGAAAGAGGAATATATCAGCGAATATGGCGGTGACGGCTCGGTCATCAAGTTTGGCGATGTCGGCGTTGTTGGCGCCTCGTCCTACTATGTGCCGCGCTATCTGGTGGAAGGGCCCGACGCCCCTGCCCCCGACCTCAAGACCCTGCAAGACCTCAACAACTATGTTGATCTCTTCAAGGCTCTCGAGACCGGCGACAAGGGTCGCATCCTTGGCTGCCCCGTTGCCGCTTGGGAATGTGATGACACCAAGCGCATGGAAATGCTCGGGGTCAACTTCGTGGCCGTCGAGCTCGGCTCCGAAACCGCCCACTGGGCCGAAGTTCAGGCCGCCTATGCCCGCCATGAGCCGATCGTCGCCTATGCGTGGGAACCGCACTGGATCCACGCCGAGCTTGATCTCGTGCCGCTCGAGCTTCCGCCCTACAGCGACGAAGCCTGGCCCGCGACCGGCTGGCCCGAGGACGTGACCTATAACTATGGTCGTCCGGGTATGCTGACCGAGCATCCCGACGTTGCGGCTCTGATCGCCAACTCGAACCTCACCAACGCCATGCAGGCCACGATGATCCTCGCCATCGACGTGGAAGGCCGTGACGTTGACGAAGTGGTTCAGGAGTGGATCGACAACAACGAAGACGTCTGGCGCGCCTGGCTGCCGAACTGATAGCAGCGCCATAGCGTTCTTGCAGGCCCCCGCTTTTCGGGGGCCTGCTTTCTTTGAGGGTAGTCCCATGAGCCTGTTCGATCGCAAAGCCGTCCATTTCGCCCTTCTGGGGGCAACTGGCGCCGCATGGGGCTTTACCCACCCGCTGACCAAGCTCGCGGTCTCGACCGGCTATGGCCCCTTGGGCATCATGTTCTGGCAGTTGGTGATCGTGGCGACGATCTCGGGCATTGCGCTCATCTTTCGCGGCCGCCGCCCCCCATTTCACCGCGAAGCCCTGATCCTCTACGCCATGATCGCCCTTCTGGGGACGATCGTGCCCGATTTCCTGATCTATACCGCCGCCGTCTATATCCCGGCCGGCATCCTTGCGATCCTCATGGCCATCTCGCCGATGATCTCGCTCCCAATCGCGCTTGCCCTCGGGGTTGAACGGTTCTCCGTTCGTCGCGTCAGCGGGGCGCTCGTGGGCCTTGTCGCCATTGTCCTGATGATCGGCCCCGACGGGAGCCTCGGAAGCAGGACCGAGGCGCTCTGGGCGCTCGTCGTGCTGGTGGCCGTGGTCTTCTACGCCACGCAGGGCAATTTCATCAGCTGGTATGGCCAGACCGACGTGGGCGCCATGCGGATGCTCTTTGGCTCGTCGCTGGCGGCAATGCTGGTCATTGGCCCCGGGGTCTTAGCCAGCGGCCAGTTCATCGACCCACGGATGGAGTGGACCGTGGTGGAATGGGCGGTCCTTGGCACAGGAACGCTGCACGCGCTCGCCTATGCAGGATATCTCTCGCTCGTCTCTCACGCAGGGCCGGTCTTTGCCTCGCAGGTCTCCTATGTCGTGACCTCGACCGGCGTCCTGTGGTCGATGCTCCTGCTAAAAGAGGGCTATTCCGGCTGGGTCTGGCTTGCCTTCGCGCTCGTCATGCTGGCGATCACACTTGTGCAGCCGCGCCGCGCCCCCGCCATCCCCGGCGAGACCGCCCCCTAAAGGGCGGGCCTGCCGGCTTCGGGGATGAACATCTCGGGCGCCGTCATCTCGTATTGATAGGCCGCCTGAAAAACGGCGCCATCACTGAACGTTGGCCCAATGATTTGCAGGCCCGTCGGGACGCCGTGGCTGTCGCGGCCGGTGGGCACCGACATCACAGGGCAGTTTGACAGCATATTGAACTGATGCGTCAGAACCCAGCCATATTCGGGATCGACGATCTTGCCGTCGACTGTGAAATCCGGATCAAGCTGATCGTGGTCGGCGCGCACGGCTCCGATGGAAAGGGTCGGGCAAATCAGGATGTCGTAGCTTTCGAAGAGCTTGCCGATCACCTGATACATCTGATGTTGCACTTCCCACGACCGCGCCACATCGTCGGGGCCAAGGCTGGCCGCCGCATCGGCCATCGCGGCGGCATAAGGGGTCAGAAGATCGCGGTGCTCTTGGGCCGACCACAGCGGCTGGCGGCCGAAATGCATCGCCATATACCAAAGCATCGACGCCCGATCGACTTCGGGGCCCCAGCCGATATCGACCTCGTCGACGGTGCAGCCGCTAATGCGGAACACATCGAGCGCCGCGAGGGTATTCTCGCGCACCTCGGGGCCGACCGTGGCATAGCCGAGGTCCATCGAAAAGCCGATCCGCAGCGGCTTGGGTTCGGCCTCGAAGGGCAGAACGACCTTGTCGCGCAGCGAATCGTGGTCGCGCGGATGCGGGCCGGAGATCACGTTCTGCACAAGGGCGGTATCGGCCACGCTGCGGCTCAGGACGCCGCAATGGTTGTAGCGGTCGAAGTTCGACGGAGGGCCATCGGGATTGCGCCCGTGCGGGGGCTTGTAGCCCACAAGGCCGCAAGAGCTTGCCGGGATGCGGATCGAACCGCCGATATCGGTGCCGGTGGCAATCGGCGTCATGCCCGCAGCCAAAGCCGCCGCCGAGCCGCCCGATGAACCGCCGGGGCCGAAATCGAGGTTGAAGGGGTTGCGGGTGATGCCCCAGAGCCGCGAATTGCAGGTGCCGGAGAGGCAAAACTCGGGCGTTGTCGTACGCGCATGAAAAATCGCCCCGGCCTCTTGCAGCCGCTCGATCATCGGATCGGAATGATCGTCGATGTGATCCTTGAAGATGAGCGACCCTTGGGTGCGCCGCTTGCCCTTGATCCGCTGGATATCCTTGACCGC
>JAHEBR010000146.1 GCA_024642185.1 Marivivens sp.
AGACGGGCGCGGTCGGCACGTCGTCGGAGGGCCCGAGCGGCGAATAGTGATCGCGGGCGGCGTCGGCCACCTCGGGCGCGCGGCCGTCGGCCAGCGCATAGTAGCGGCCCATGACGCCCTGCAACTCGGGGAATTCGCCAACCATCGCCGATCGCAGATCGGCCTTGGCGATGCCTGCCGCCTCTTCGGCCTGCGCGGGATCGGCACCGACCTTGGGCGCAATCTCGCGGGCGAGGGCTGCGATGCGGGTGATCCGGTCGCGCTGCGAGCCGAGCTTGTTGTGGAAGGTCACATTGGCGAGGCCATCCAGCCACTCGCCCATGCCCGCCTTGGCGACGCGCAGGTCGTTTTCATAGAAGAACCGCGCATCCGACAGCCGCGCCGAGAGGACCTTTTGGTTGCCCTTCAGGATCGTCTCACCGTGATCGGCGGTTTCGGTATTGGCGACGGTGACAAAGCCCTCGATCCGGCCCGTGCGCGGGTTGCGGACGGAAAAGAACTTTTGATGCTCTTTCATCGAGGTCTGGAGAACCTCGGGCGGCAGGCCAAGGAAGGCCTCGCCGATCTTGCCCGAAAGCACCACGGGCCATTCGACAAGCCCCGAAACCTCGGCCAAAAGCCCTTTGTCCTCAACAACTTCGAGGCCGCTGGCAAAGGCCTGATTGGTGGCGTCGTGCCAGATCGTCTGGGCCCGCTCGTCGGCGCGGAGGATCACATGAGCTTTCTTGAGCTTGGCCTCGTAATCCTCAAAACCCGAGACCTTGATATCGCCTTTGGAAAGGAACCGATGCCCGCGGGTGGTGTTGCCCGCGGTGATCCCGTCGATCTCGAGCGGAACGACCGTGGCCCCCGCCTCGTCGGTCAGGATACAGATGATCGAATGCAAGGGCCGCACCCAGCGCAGGCTGCCCGCGCCCCAGCGCATGGATTTGGGCCAAGGGAAATTGCGGATCGTGTGCTCGAGCACCTCGGCAATGATCTCGGCCGCCGCGCGGCCCGGTTTCTCGATCACCGCGAAATAGGCCTGTCCCTTGCCCGCATCGCGCACTTCAAGCTGATCGCGGGTAAGGCCGGTTGACCGCAAGAAGCCCTCAACCGCCTGATCCGGCGCGGTTGTTGCGGGGCCCTTGCGCTCTTCGCGCACGGCCTTGCTTGCCGCCGTCAGCCCCTCGACCGACAAGGCGAGCCTGCGCGGCGTGGCGAAGGCGGCAGCGCCCGAATAGGTCAGCCCCGCGTCGACAAGCCCGTTGGTCACGAGGGTCTTGAGATCCTCGGCCGCCCGCGCCTGCATGCGGGCGGGGATTTCTTCGGAGAAGAGTTCAATCAGAAGATCGGGCAGAAGATCGGGCAGAAGATCGGGCATTATTGCAGTCCTTCAGGGACAGGCGGGCAGCCTTCGGGCGCGGGATTGCCATCAAAGACAACCTCGCCGCAGTGGTTGATCTGGTGCCAGGAGAAACCCCGGCCATCGGGGAAGACGGCGACCACACGGTCAAAGCCATAGTGGATGTTTTCCTCGCCCATGAAGGCAACTGCAGTGCCTTCCTCAAGGGCCGCGCCCAACGCCTTGGCATCGAAACAGTCGAACCAGCTTGGCGCCATGTTCGGCACGGGATCGTCATAGACGCGGAAATTTTCGGTCAGCATACCAAGGCTGTTTCTTACCGAGAAACAGGCGCGGAAACGCAGGGGCGAGCTGTCGGAATCGATAGCCTGAAAATCGTCGTAGACGATCTTGACCGGCTTGCCGATCGCGTTGGCAACAAGCGTTACGCCCCCTGCCTCTTCGTCGGTCACCTCGTCGTAATAGGCATAGACCTGAAGATAATAGAGCGAGCCGCCAGCAATGGCGGCAGCAAGAACGAGGATCAAGGCGAGGGCTTTGCCGGTCATATCCAATCCAGATTCACATGTTGGGGAGAATATTTCTCTGCGATGGCTTCGCGCAGCGCGCGGTAGTCGGATCTGAGATCTTTGAATTTGCGCTCGTGAGTTTCGGCGACAAGACAGCGGATATCCGCGAAAAGCCCGACTTCGTCCATTTCGCGCAGAAGGGCAAGCTCGGCCCCTTCAATATCCATCTTCAGAAATGCGACAGGCCCGCTTTTGGCAACCAAATCACGCAGGTAAGCCACGAAGTCGATCACCTCGACCTCGATGGAATCCTCTTCGCTGATGCCACGGCCACCCGATAGAAGTGTGCTCTTGACCGAACCACCCTTGGGGTTGTCATCAAAATTGGATGCCCGCATCAGTTTGAGCGTCCCCGCCTCGGTCGAGACGGCCTGTTGATGCAGCGTGACGTTGTCACAGTCTGCCAGCCGTTCGGACAGTTTGCCAAAGGCATAGGGGTCGGGCTCAAAGGCGATGACCGTCGCGCCCGTCGCCGCAAGACGCGCCGACACCTCTCCCACGTTTGCGCCACAGTCGATCACCACATCGCCGGGACGGAGGAGCGCCAGAATGCCATCGAGAAACCCGTGGGCGCGTGCCTGCCGCAGGTTTCGCTGCTCGCGCCGCTTGAGCTTGGAGAGTTTGGCTTTGAGATCTGCCTCGCGCGCTTCGGACGTTTCGGCCTCTGGTGCAAGGTCGGTCATACCGAGGCCCCCGCGTCCGTCATGACGAAAGCATCGGCGCATTTCTTGGCCAGCGTGCGGACGCGGCCGATATAGGCCTGGCGCTCGGTGACCGAGATCACGCCGCGGGCATCGAGCAGGTTAAAAAGGTGCGAGGCCTTGATGCACTGGTCATAAGCGGGATGCGCCATGACGATCCGTTTGCCGGTTTTCGGATCGTCGGCGGGCAGATCGAGCAGGCGGCCGCATTCGGCCTCGGCATCCTCGAAATGCCGCAGAAGCATCTCGGTCGTCGCGCCGTCAAAGTTGTGGCGGCTGTATTCTTCCTCGGTCTGGCGGAAGATATCGCCATAGCTCAAAGGGATCGGCGATTGCGGATCGTTGAACGGCATATCCATCACATGGTCGATGCCCAGCACATACATGGCGAGGCGCTCAAGCCCGTAGGTCAATTCCCCCGAGACCGGCCTGCAATCATGCCCGCCGACCTGCTGGAAATAGGTGAACTGCGAGACCTCCATGCCATCGCACCAGACCTCCCAGCCAAGGCCCCAGGCGCCGAGCGTCGGGCTTTCCCAGTCGTCCTCGACAAAGCGGATGTCGTGCAGGCCCGCGTCGATGCCGATCGCGGCGAGCGAGCCGAGGTAGAGATCCTGAAGATCGGGCGGGCTTGGTTTGATGAGAACCTGATACTGGTAATAGTGCTGAAGGCGGTTGGGGTTTTCGCCATAGCGGCCATCGGTCGGGCGGCGCGAGGGCTGAACATAGGCCGCGGCCCAGGATTTGTTGCCAAGGCTGCGCAGCGTGGTGGCCGGATGAAACGTGCCTGCGCCCACTTCCATGTCGTAGGGCTGGAGCACAGCGCAGCCCTTCGAGGCCCAATAGGCCTGAAGCCGCAGGATGATCTCCTGAAAGGAACGGGGGGTATCGGCCATGATCGCGCTCGCTCTGGTTTGGGTGCCTCAATAGGCCGAGCGCTGGCGGGGGTCAATCAGCGCAAGTCGGGGGAAGAACGGCGCGGCGGGCAGATTTTCCTGCTGCGCCCCCCGATCTTCCTGTTAGGTTGTCCGCCAATGCCCGAACGGGCGCGATAACCAGATTCTGATCGAGACTCATGTTGAAACTTCTTGTATTCGTTCTTGCCTTCCTGACCGCCCCCTTCACTGCCGCAGCACAGGATTCAGCTTGGATCCAGATCGCCGCCCGCCCGACCTCGTCGGAAGCGGTCGAGTTGGCGGCCGCCTATTCCGGCACCCTGCCGGATGTCGAAAGCTATGCGCTCTCGTCGGGCTGGTTTGCCATTTCCCTCGGACCCTATGCGCCTGCGCAAGCCGACGGGGTGCTGCGGCGGCTTCTCAATAGCGGCGTCGTTCCGGGCGATGCCTTTGTCTCTGACGGTGGCAATTATCAGGCCCGGATCTGGCCCCTCGGCGCGCCGGCCGTGGCGCCTGCCCCAGCCGCCCCGATCGAACCGGCTGGCCCCTCCGACGAGACGCCCCAGCAGGCGATCTCCTCAGAGGCGCTTTTGTCTCAGGCGGAGCGAGAAGGGCTGCAGATTGCCCTCCGCTGGGCGGGCTTTTACAATTCGGGGATCGACGGCGCCTTTGGCCGCGGCTCGCGGGCCGCGATGGAGGCTTGGCAAATCGCGCGCGGCCACGAAGCGACCGGCGTTCTGACCACCGGCCAACGCGCAGCGCTTATGGCCGAGTACAACGCGGTTTTTGAGGGGTTGGGGCTCGAGACGGTCGCGGATGCCGCCGCGGGCGTTTCGGTCAAGATCCCGCTGGGTATCGTTGCTTTTGACGGATACGAGCCGCCTTTCGCGAAATACGGCGCCACAGGTGATGTTCCCGCCCAGGTTCTTCTGATCAGCCAGCCGGGCGATGATCGGCGACTCCAGAGCCTTTATGAGGTTCTCCAAACCCTGACCATCGTTCCCCGCGAAGGATCGCGCCGGATCAGGGGAGGAACCTTCGAAATCGAGGGGCGGAGCGATAGCCTCCACACATCGGTCTATGCCCGGCTAGAGGGCAACGCGATCAAGGGCATCGCCCTTGTGTGGCCTGCGGGCGACGAAGAGCGCCGCAGCCGCCTCTGGGCCGAGATGCGCGCCTCGTTCACCCCGACCGCCGGCGTGCTTGATCCCGAAATGGTGGCACTTGACGAGAGCCAGTCGCCCGAACTGGTTTCGGGTCTTGAGATCCGCCACCCGAAATCCACTGCCTCCGGCTTCTTCATCGACGCCTCCGGCGCGGTGTTGACCACTTCGGCCGTTGCCGCAAATTGCGGCGCGCTGACCATTGAGGGCGAGGTGCCGATGCGGCTTGCCCATAGCGACGAGGGGCTCGGGGTCGCAATTCTGACCCCCAAAGAGCCGCAGGCTCCGATTGCCTCGGCCCGCTTCCAGACGGCGGTTCCCAAGCTCGGATCCGAGATTGCCGTTGCCGGCTATTCCTATGGCGGCGTTCTGTCGATGCCGACCTTGAGCTTTGGCGCCCTCTCCGATCTGCGCGGGCTGAATGGCGAGGAGAGGGTCAAGCGCCTCGAGATCGCCGTTCAGGCGGGCGACGCAGGTGGGCCGGTTCTTGATGCGGGCGGCGCGGTGCTGGGGATGCTCTTGCCGCGGCAAAGCGGCGGCCCGCAGCTTCCCGAGGGCGTCAACTTCGCGCTTGATACCGATGCCCTCTTGCCCGCCCTTTCCGCCGCCGGAATCCGCGCGGGAACAACGGCCCGCAGCGGCAACCTGAGCGCCGAGGAGCTGACCCGCGCGGCGGCAGATATCACGGTTCTCGTGGGTTGCTGGGACTAGCCAAGGCTGACTTCTGGGGTCACGCGGATGATCGTCGGGCCGTCTGCCTTCAGGGCGGCGGCCAGATCACGCTTAAACTCGACAAGGCTTGAGGGCTGCGCCGAATAGGCGCCATAGGCCTCGGCGAGCTTGAGGAAATCGGGGTTGCGCTGGATCACCGCGTTGGGCGCGATCTGGGCGCGGACCATGCTGGCCTCGATCTCGCCAAGCTTGCCGTTGTCCCACAGCAGGACCGGCAGGCCAAGGCCAAGCTCAACCGCGACCGCCAGCTCCTGGATCGTGTATTGGAAGCCATAATCCCCCGCGATGGCGATCACCGCACGATCGCCCACGCCGATCTTGCCGCCGATGGCGGCGGGAAGGGCATAACCGAGGGTGCCAAAGCCGTAGGGGTGATGCCAGAGGCCGGGGTGTTTGAGCGGATAAACTTCCTTGGTCGCATAGGCGAACTGGGTCATGTCGGAATAGATCAGCGCAT
>JAHEBR010000147.1 GCA_024642185.1 Marivivens sp.
CTGATCCTTCAGCGTCGATTGGCGGAGATAAAGGTGCTTGGTCTCGCGCATCTCAAGGTCGGTCGAGCCGGAAATGGTCGAATGCGGGTTGATGAGGTCGACGGGATCAAGCTGCTTGGTGCAGTTGTCGCACTGGTCGCCCCGCGCGCTTTCAAAGCCGCAGTTGGGGCAAGTGCCCTCGATATAACGGTCGGGCAGAAAGCGGCCATCGGCGTGGGAATACATCTGCGTCTCACTCACCTCGCGAATGAGACCCGCCTCGTGCAAGCGGCCCGCAAAATGCTGGGTCAGCTTGTGGTTCTGGGCCGAGGACGAGCGGCCGAAATGATCGAACGACAGGCGAAAGCCCTTGGCGATCTCGGCCTGAACCCCGTGCATCTCGGCGCAATATTCCGCGACCGGCTTTTTCGCCTTGGCAGCGGCCAGCTCGGCGGGCGTGCCGTGCTCGTCGGTGGCGCAGAGGAACAGAACCTCATGGCCCCGGCCGCGCAGATAGCGGGCATAAAGATCGGCCGGAAGCTGCGATCCGACGAGATTGCCGAGGTGCTTGATCCCGTTGATATAGGGGATCGCAGAGGTGATGAGATGGCGGGCCATGGGTCTTCCTTCGGGTTTGGCGGACTCATAGACGCATCGAACCGGCAAGGCCAGATGGGGTTTGCGCCGAATATCTCCAGAATTGATGACTCGTTTACTGGGAATCGGGATATGATGATCGCGTGGGGCCAAGGAGATGAGCGATGCGTCGCGCGTTTGCCCTCGTTCTGTTTCAGCTCGAGATCGGCCTTGTCGCCGTTCCCGCTCTCGGACAAGCACAGGATTTTTACGGCGGCATTTCCTACGATTACACCGTTGTCGGCGAGGGTCAAAGCGGCCTTGCGGCCTATGCCGGCGTGCGTTTCGGCGAAGGGGCCGTGAGCTTTGGGGCAGAGTTGACCCGTGGCTTTGGTGACGGAGACCCTTTCGAGGCGACACGGGTCCGGGGCATGGTGCGGCAAGAGCTAGGCAGTTTTGGGCTATTCGGCAGCCTCGGCTTCTCGCAATTCGATCTCTTCGAGGGCGGCGTTGTCGAGGGGTTCAACCTTGGGGTCGGTGCAGACTATGGCCTGACAGACGCGACCTCGCTGCGTTTCGAGATGATTGTTGATCGCGTGCCGGACTATGGCCCGGACGTAACCTCGCTGCGGATGGGCGTGGCCTTCGGCTTCTAGCGCTTGCTATCGCGGCTGCGGCCCAAAAGGCGGCCGATCACGAAAGAGGTGCGCGGCGCATAGACATAGGGTGTCTTGAGGGCGCGGGTCGGACGTGCCCGCATTCGCACAATGCCAAAGACCACCAGCGCGATGTGCCCTACCGAAATGAGTGCAAAGAGCGCTCCGGGGCCGAAGGCCTCGATCAGCGCGGAGGCGGTGTAGGGGGCGCCGATCGCGCCGACCGCATAGAAGAACATCAGCGCCGCCGAAAGCTCGACCCGTTCCTCGTCGGTGGCGAAGTCATGCGCGTGTGCGGCCGAGACGGAATAGATCGGGAATGTGGTAAAGCCGAAGATCGCCGCCGATGTCAGGATCGCGGTGGTGCCGTTTCCGGCGATCAGCACGGTGAGCGCGCAGGCCGTGACCGCCGCGAAAGAAAGCCAGATCAGCACCCAGCGGCGGTCGAACTTGTCGGCGAGCCAGCCGATGGGATATTGCGCGATGGCGCCTCCGGCCACGAAGCTTGCGAGGAAGATGCCGATCTGGTCGGGGGTCAGGCCGACCTCCTGCCCGTAGATCGGCCCGACCATGCGGAAGGAGGCGGCCGAAAGGGCGGCGACGATCACACCGGCGGTGGCCAAGGGCGAGCGCGCCCAGGCGATCGAGGGGCGCAGGCGTGTGGCGGCGGGGGTCAGCGGCTGTTCGGCGCGGCTGATCGCCATCGGCAGGAGCGAGGCGCAGCAGATCATCGTCAGGAGGTTGTAGGCCAGATAGGTCTGCATATCGGCCAGATAGCCGATCATCCCTTGGGCAATGAGCGAGGCGCCCACATCGAGGATGCGGTAGACGCCCATCGTGCGCCCGCGTGTCTCGTTCGTCACCTTGGCCTGAAGCCACGACTCGATCACCGTATAGCACCCCGCGACGCAAACGCCCTGCAAGACGCGGAAGGCGGCCCACCAGTCGGGGTCGGTCACGGTGATGTGCGCGGCAAGGCCGATCGCGCCCATCGCGGTAAAGATCGAATAGGAGCGGGCGTGGCCCACGTCGCCCAAGAGGCGCGGCGCCCACCAGCAGCCGATGAAGAAGCCGAAGAAATGCGCGGAGCCGAGAATGCCGACCTCGGGCTTGGAAAAGCCCGAGGCAAGGCCGGTCAGCGCATCGAGCGGACCGACCGCGCCGGACGATATTTGCAGCAGGACGACAGAGAGAAAAAGGGAGGCGAAGGCCAGAATGATCCGCATGAATCCCCTTTACCAGCAAGAAAGATGTGCGAATTGGCCGTTTGCGGCAGGAGAAGTCGGGAAAGAAGTGCAGAAAGAAATTGTCATATCGACTTAATCGCATAACATGATCGAACTGAATAACACCTAAAAAATCAGGGAGAATAACGTGAAGAAGCTACTACTTGCACTTGCACTTGTCTTTGCGCCGGTCGTGTCGTTCGCGGCCGGGGCGGTCCATCATGTCGCCTTTCATATCGATGAGAATGATCCGGCCTTGATGAATCTTGTCCTCAACAACGCCCAGAACGTGTCTCAGTACTATGCCTCGATCGGTGATGAGGTCGAGATTGAAATCGTCGCTTACGGGCCAGGGCTGAATATGTATCTGCCCGAGAGCCCGGTTAAGGATCGTATTTCTCAATTGGCGCTCGCCATGCCGAACATGACACTCTCGGCTTGCGGCAACACGATGGCCAAGATGGCCGAGAAGGCCGGGCATGACATCACGCTTCTGCCCGAAGCGCGCGTGGTCCCTGCCGGCGTTGTCCGTCTGATGGAGCTTCAGGAAGCTGGCTGGTCCTATATCCGCCCGTAACCTGACTTGACCCTGTCGCCGGCCAATGCGCATCTTGGCCGGCGACCGCGCCTTTGAGGCGCAAAGACAAAGGAATTCCCCGACATGAAGACCCTCACTCTCGGCCGGACCGACATCCGGGTGCCCGACCTGTGCCTCGGCACGATGACCTACGGCAACCAGACGCCGGAGGCGGACGCGCATCGCCAGATCGACATGAGCCTTGAGGCGGGTATCAATTTCATCGACACCGCCGAGATGTATCCGGTCAATCCGGTCCGTAAGGAGACTGTGGGGCGTTCTGAGGAGGTGATCGGCAACTGGATCGCCAAGACAGGCCGCCGCGCCGAGACGGTGATCGCGACCAAGGTTGCGGGCGACACGGCTCAGGTGCGGGATGGCAAGGGCTATGACGGCAAGATCGTGCGCGAGGCGGTGGATGCCTCGCTGAGGCGGCTCAAGACAGATGTGATCGACGTCTATCAGCTGCACTGGCCCATGCGCGGCTCTTATATGTTCCGGCAGAACTGGCACTACGACCCGCGTGGCAAGGGCCGCGGCGAGGTGGTCGAGCATATGGTCGAGGTGCTCGAGGCGATGGCCGAGATGGTGAAGGCCGGCAAGGTGCGGGCCTTTGGTCTCTCGAACGAGGGGGCCTGGGGCACGCTGCACTGGATTTCTCTGGCCGAAGAGATCGGCGCGCCGCGGGTGGCCACGGTGCAGAACGAATATTCGCTGCTGTGTCGCCTTTACGATACCGACATGGCCGAGACCGCGACCATGGAGGACGTGACGCTCTTGTCCTTTTCGCCGCTGGGGGCAGGGCTTTTGACCGGCAAGTATCAAAACGGGGCGATCCCGGCGGCGAGCCGGATGGAGCTCAACGGCAATCTCGGCGGGCGCAAGACCGAGCGGGTGTTTCCGGCGGTGCAGGCCTATCTCGATGTGGCGGCCAAGCACGGGCTTGATCCGGTGCATATGGCAATTGCCTGGCAGCGGAGCCGGCCGTTCCCGATCTCGGCGATCTTTGGGGCGACAACCTCGGCGCAGCTGGAGCATATCCTTGCGGGCAAGGACCTTGTCTTGGGCAAAGAGGTGATCGACGATCTCGAGGCGGCGCATCGGCAGCATCCGATGCCCTATTGAGGAAGGGGGCTCTGCCCCCGCGCCTTTGGCGCTCCCCCGGAGTATTTTCGGCCAAAAGAAGATCAGAGGCGCTGGCCTCGGGCGCGGCGGAGCTGGCTCACGGATGTGTTGTAGGCGGCTTTGAAGGCGCGGGCGAAGGCGGCGTGGCTGGCAAAGCCCGTGGCGAGCGCGATGTCCTGCACCGGCTGGTCGGTGTCGGTGGCAAGGCGGCGCGCTTGGGAGAGGCGGAGCGCCAGGCCGAAGGCATGGGGCGCGCGGCCCGTGGCGGCGCGGAAGCGTTGCTCGAAGAGGCGGCGGGAGACGCCGAGGCTTTTTGCGAGGTCGGCGATGGCGGGCGGGGTTTCGAGTTGGGCCTCGAGCCGGGCGATGGCTGCGGCGATCAGCGGGTCGCGCCGCGAGAGTGAGGCGGTGGGCACAAGGCGCTGCGGCGCATCGCCCGACTGGACCGGATCGTAGATGAAGGCCGAGGCCACGCGGGCAGCGAGGTCGCGCCCGTGCAGGCGGCCTATGAGGTGGAGCATCATGTCGAGGCAGGGGCTGGCGCCGCCGGTCGTCAGCATCCGGCCCGAGATGCGGAAGCGGTCGCGCACCACCTGAACGCGCGGATAGCGGATGGCGAAATCGTCGAGGTCTTCCCAGTGGGTGGTGGCGGCGAGGCCGTCGAGAAGGCCTGAAGCGGCGAGCAGGTAGGAGCCGCCGTCGACCCCCGCAAGCGCCGATCCGGCGCGGGCGATGCGGCGGATCTGGGCGGCAAGCGCAGGCGTCGTCTGTTCGGCGATGCGGAAGCTGGCGAGGATCAGGAGGAGATCGGGCGGCTCTGTAGCAGTGATGGGCTGGCCGGTGATCGGGAAGCCTGCGGTGATCTGGGCGGGCAGGTCGGTGGCCGTCAGGAACCGCCAGTCGAAAAGGCGCCGCTCGGCGCGGCGGTTGGCGGCGCGCATGGGATCCACGGCGGCGGCGAGGGAGAGCATATTGGTCTGGTCGAGCACGAGGACGCCGACCGTGAGCGGTCGCTCGCCGGTGGGATCGTAGCGTGGGAACAGGGGGTCTGCGCTATTCATCAAGAAGATTGCGTAAAACGGAAAGCGCAAAAGCGCAAGCTGGCGGATAGTTGGGCGACTCATCAAGGAGATCCCCCATGCCCCTGCAAATGAACCGTGAGGTTTTCATCACCTGCGCCGTGACCGGCTCGGGCGCCACCCAAGACCGCAGCCCGCACGTTCCCCGCTCGCCCAAGGAAATCGCCGACAGCGCGATCGAGGCTGCGCGCGCCGGGGCCGCCATCGTGCACTGCCATGTGCGCGATCCCGAGACGGGCAAGCCCTCGCGCAAGGTGGACTACTATCGCGAAGTGACCGAGCGGATCCGTGAGGCCGAGGTGGATGTGGTCTTGAACCTCACCGCAGGCATGGGTGGCGACATCATCTTCGGGCCGACCGAGAACCCGATGGCCTTGAGCCCCGCGACCGACATGATCGGCGCCTCGGCGCGGGTCGAACATGTGGCCGAATGTCTGCCCGAGATCTGCACCCTCGATTGCGGCACGATGAACTTTGCCGAGGCCGACTATGTGATGACCAACACGCCGGGGATGCTCACGGCGATGGGCCGGATGATGACGCATCTGGGCGTGAAGCCCGAGATCGAGGCCTTTGACACGGGCCACCTCTGGTATGCCAAGCAGCTTGTCGAAGACGGCGTCCTGCACGGGCCTGCGCTTG
>JAHEBR010000012.1 GCA_024642185.1 Marivivens sp.
CTGTGGCGATGGACGGCGATGGCAGTGCCACCGTCTATGCCGGCGGTTGGAGCGATTATCAGGCGCAGAAGGGCGAGGCGGCCCCGGTGGTGCAGGCTGAGAAGCCCAAAGCCACCGATAAGGCGCCCGAACAGGTGGCCGCGACCGCCAAGAAATCCGGGCTCACCTTCACCGAGAAACACCGGCTCGAGAGCCTGCCGGGCGTGATCGACAAGCTCACCGCCGAGATCGCCAAGCTCGAAGAGCTTTTGGCCGATCCCAACCTCTTCTCCGCCCAACCAGCGAAATTCGCCAAGGCGTCCGAGGCGCTGGCCGAGCGGCAGGATTCGGTGGCGCAGGCCGAGGAAGAGTGGCTGATGCTCATGGAAAAGGCCGAGTCCTGACGGGCCCGGCCTCTCTATAATCGCAACTTGTCAGGGCCTTACCCGTCGAAGTTCACCTGCTCCATGATCTTGAGCGCGGTCGGGCGTTCGCTGGCCAGATTGGTCAGGTCGATCTCGTCGGCGGTAAAGTTGCCCCAGCTGGCGACGAGATCAGAGATCTTCGCTCCATCCAGCACCGGGTATTCGTTGTTCAGCTCGGCATAGATCGCCTGCGCCTCGGGCGAGACGAGGAATTCCATGAGCTTCAGCGCATCGTCCTTGTTGGGCGCGGCCTGCGTCATGGCGACGCCCGAGATGTTCACGTGGGTGCCGCCGTTCTCGAAGGTCGGGAAGATGATGCGGACGGAATTGGCCCATTCGGTCTGTTCGGCGTCCTTCAGCATTTCGCCCATGTAATAGGTGTTGCCGAGGCTGATATCGCATTCGCCCGCCCAGATCGCCTTGACCTGCGCGCGGTCGTTGCCTTCGGGCTTGCGAGCAAGGTTGGCGCGGACGCCTTCGGCCCAGTCGCGGGTGGCCTCTTCGCCGTGGTGGGCGACCATCGCTGCGGCGAGGGCGAGGTTATAGGGATGCAGGCCCGAGCGGGTGCAGATGCGGCCCCGCCATTTGGGGTCGGCGAGGTCTTCATAGGTCGCAAGCTCGCCATCGGCCACGCGATCCTTGCTGGCATAGACGATGCGGGCGCGGGTGGTCAGGCCAAACCAGAGATTGTCGGGGCTGCGCAGATGCGCCGGGATCGCGGCGGCAAGTGTGGCGTTCTCGACGGGCTGGAGCACCTCGGCCTCGACGATCTGCTGCAGGCTGGCCACATCAACGGTCATCACAAGATCGGCGGGCGAGCGGCGGCCTTCGGCCTTGAGGCGCTCGACGATGCCTTCGGAGACATAGGCAAGATTGACATCGATCCCTGTGGCTTCGGTGAAAGCGTCCATCACGGGCTGGATCAGCTCGGGCTGGCGGGTGGTGTAGATATTGACATCGGCCAGCGCCGGAAGGGCGGTCGAGGTGGCAAGAAGGGTGGCAAGAAGGGTGCGAGTGTTCATCTCGGGCTCCGTGGTTTCGATGTCTCCGATAAACCCGACTAATTTAGTCAGGTCAATACCTGAACAGTTTAGTCGGAAATCTTTTTTGCCTTTTCTGCCGCCTTGGCCGCGTCCCAAAGCGCATCCATTTCCGCCAGATCGCTTTGCGCGGGCGTCTTGCCGAGGGCGGCGAGCGAATCCTCGATCGCAGCGAAGCGGCGGGTGAATTTGGCATTGGCGCGGCGCAGGGCGGCTTCGGGATCGACGCCGTAGTGACGGCCGAGGTTGGCTACGACGAACAGAAGATCGCCGAATTCTTCCTCGACCTCGTCTTCGGTCAGGGAGGCACGCGCCTCGGTCAACTCGCCCGCCTCTTCAACCAGCTTGGCCAGAACCTCGTCGGTCGAGGGCCAGTCAAACCCCACCCGCGCCGCCCGCTTCTGCAGCTTCACCGCCCGCATCAGCGCCGGCAGGCCAAGCGCCACGCCATCAAGGGTGCGGGCAGGGCCGGCCTCGCCCGCCGCGGCGCGTTCAGTGGCCTTGATACGCTCCCAATCCTGCGTCTGTTGCTCGGCCGATTTTTCGCGGCTTTCCTCGCCGAACACATGGGGATGCCGCGCCACCATCTTGTCGGAGACCGTCTGCACCACATCGGCAAAGCTGAAATGCCCCGCCTCTTGGGCCATCTGCGCGTGATAGACCGACTGCAAAAGCAGGTCTCCCAACTCGCCCTTCAATTCGCCAAAGGCCCCACGCTCGATCGCATCGGCCACCTCATAGGCTTCTTCGATCGTATAGGGGGCGATACTCGCGAAATCCTGCTCGATATCCCAAGGGCAGCCCGTTTGCGGATCGCGCAGGCGGCGCATGATCTCCAAGAGCCGCTCGATTCCGGCGCTTTGATCGTGGATGAGGGCGTCGGAGGCGTTTTGATCCATTGCGAAACGGCTTTCTTTGGGGTTCTCTGCGCAGGGTATTCACCCCAAGCCGAGAGTCCAGCCATGCCCGTCATCAACCGAATTTCCGCCTACGCCGACGACATGAAGACATGGCGCCAGCATATCCACCGCAACCCCGAATTGGGGATGCATTGCGAAAAGACGGCGGCGTATGTGGTCGAGCGGCTCAAGGAATTTGGCATCACCGAGATCCACACCGGCATCGCCACCTCGGGCGTCGTGGCGATCATCGAGGGGCAGGGCGATGGCCCCACGATCGGCCTGCGCGCCGATATGGACGCGCTGCCGCTGACCGAGATCACCGGGCTTGATTATGCGTCGGAAAACCCCGGCAAGATGCACGCCTGCGGCCATGACGGGCATACGACCATGCTTTTGGGTGCGGCCCGCTATCTGGCCGAGACCCGCAATTTCAAGGGCCGTGTGGCGCTTATCTTTCAGCCCGCCGAAGAAACCGGCGGCGGGGCCGAGGTGATGGTTCAAGAGGGGATGCTGGATCGGTTCGCCATCAACGAAGTCTATGCGCTTCACAACGCTCCCGGCACGCCCAAGGGCCATTTCTATACGATGCCGGGGCCGATTATGGCCGCTGTCGACACCTTCACCATCAACATCCAAGGCAAGGGCGGCCACGGGGCCTATCCGCACGAAACGGTCGATCCCTTGGCGGCGGGCGTGAACATGGTGCAGGCGATCCAGACCATCGTCAGCCGCAACCACAACCCGCTTGACGAGCTTGTCGTTTCGGTGACGCAGTTTCACGCAGGCACGGTCGACAACATCATCCCCGATACCGCCTATATCAACGGCACGATCCGCACCTTTGACAAGAAGGTTCAGGCGATGGTGCAAAAGCGCCTCAAGGAGATCGTCGATGGCCATTGCCTGAGCTTTGGCGTTCAGGCCAAGCTCGATTATGTCGTGGGCTATCCGGCGACGATCAACGATCCCGACAAGACCGCCTTTGCCGCCAATGTCGCCCGCGCGATTTCCGGCGAGGATGCGGTGGCCGACGAGGGACATTCGGAAATGGGGGCAGAGGATTTCTCGTATTTTCTTGAAAAGCGCCCCGGCTCCTACCTCTTCATCGGCAACGGCGATACGGCGGGGTTGCACCATCCGGCCTATAACTTCGACGATGAAATCGCGGCGGTCGGCGCCTCGTTCTTCGCCAAACTGGTCGAAACCGCGCAGCCGCTGCGCTAGGCATTTGATCAAAAATTCTTGACTCCCCGCCCGCCCGCGTCAGACTGGGCGGGCCGGATGACGCGCGTCTCCGCCGACGAAACGACGCGCCTCTTTTGACCGGAGTTCCAATCATGGCTCTTGAAGACGCGAAAAAGCAGGTCGATCTTGCCTTCACCCGCGAAGCCCGCCGTGGCCTCGCCTATGAAAATGCGTTTGGCGGCGCCACCTCGTTCCTGCGCCGCACCTACACCAAAGACCTGACGGGCGTAGACCTCGCCATCACCGGCGTCCCCTTCGATCAGGCGGTGACGCACCGCACAGGCACCCGCTTTGGCCCCCGCGCGATCCGTGAGGCGAGCACGCTTCAGCCCTATGACCCGCCCTATGGCTGGGACGGCTTTGATCCCTTGGGCGATTTCTCGGTGATCGACTATGGCGATGTGGCGTTCGATTATGCCTATACGCCGAGCTTCCCGGGTCTCGTGACGGATCACATCCGCACGATCCTTGCGGCCAATGTCGGCACCGTCACCCTCGGCGGCGATCATTTCATCACGCTGCCGATCCTCAAGGCCTATGCCGAGAAATACGGGCCGATGTCTGTCATCCACTTCGACGCCCATTCCGACCTCTGGGAAGATGACGACATGAGCCGCATCGACCACGGGACCTTCATGTATAAGGCCGTCAAGCTTGGCATCGTCGATCCGGCGCGGTCGATCCAGATCGGCATCCGGACCCATTGCGACGACTATCTCGGCATGGACTATATCGACGCCCGCACAGTGCACGAGAAAGGCACTGCTTGGGCGGTCGAACAGGCCAAGGCCAAGGTGGGCGATCACCCCACCTACATCACCTTCGATATCGACGCGCTCGATCCGGCCTTCGCGCCGGGGACAGGCACGCCGGTTTGGGGCGGCCTCACCAGTTGGCAGGCGGCGGCGATGCTGCGCGATCTTGCTGGCATCAACCTTGTGGGTGGGGATATCGTCGAAGTGTCGCCGCCCTATGATACGACAGGGGCGACCGCGATTGCCGGCGCCCATGTGGCGACGGAGCTGATGACGCTCTATTGTTGGAACCGGAAGGGAAAATGATGCCGAACCAGCCGCTTGGGGGAAACGAAATGCCGCGCTTTGGCGGGCCGAATACCTTCATGCGGCTGCCCGCAGCCAAGGATGCCGAGGGGCTCGATGTGGCTTTCGTGGGCGTGCCGATGGATATCGGCGCCTCCTGGCGGTCGGGCACGCGCTTTGGCCCCAAGGCGATCCGCGCCGAAAGTGCGATGCTGCGGCCCTATAACATGGGGACGGGGGCCGCGCCCTTTGATGGGCTCCAGTGTGCCGATATCGGGGATGTGGCGATCAATACCTTTGATCTGAAGGACAGTGTTCTTAGGATTACAAAGGCTTATGACGCGATCCTCACCTCCGGCGCCCTGCCGATGACGATGGGCGGCGATCATACGCTGACCCTGCCGATCCTGCGGGCGATCGCGAAGAAGCATGGGCCCGTGGCGCTCGTCCATGTCGACGCCCATGCCGACATCAACGAACATATGTTTGGCGAGGCCATCGCCCACGGCACGCCATTCCGCCGCGCCTATGAAGAAGGTCTGATAAACCCCCAGAAAGTCTGGCAAATTGGCCTTCGTGGCACGGGATATACCGCCGAAGATTTCAACGAGGCGCGGGGTTGGGGCTTTAACGTCGTGCAGGCCGAAGAGATCTGGCAAAAGCCGCTCGGGCCGCTGGCCGAGCAAGTGAAGGCCCAGATCGGTGAGACGCCGGTCTATATCACCTACGATATCGACAGCCTCGATCCCGCCTACGCCCCCGGCACCGGCACGCCCGAGATCTGCGGGCTGACCACGCCGCAGGCGGTCCAGCTGATCCGCGGCCTGCGCGGCCTCAATATCGTCGGCTGCGATCTCGTCGAGGTCTCGCCGCCCTATGACACTTCGGGCAATACCGCGCTGACGGCGGCCAATCTTCTTTACGAGATGCTCTGCATCTTGCCGGGGGTTCCGGTGCGCTGATGGTCAAGTGGGCGCTCATAGGGCTGGTTGCGCTTATCGTTGCCTTCGCCCTCTATGTGCGCCTCGCGCCCTCCGATCCGGCCCGCTGGCACAAGCCGCCGCCCGATCTGCCTCTTGGCGATAGCGCAGGTCAGAATTCTTTCGTCGCCGTGCGGGCAGGCGCTCCGACGATTCTCGAACGGTTGATTCAGATCGCCGAGACCACCCCACGCACCAAGCGCTTCGCAGGCTCTGCCGAGGATGGCATGGTCACTTTCATCACCCGCACCCGCCTCTGGGGTTTCCCCGATTACACGACGATCCGCCTCATGGACGAGACCCTGACCGTCTACGCCCGCGCCCGCTTTGGGCAGGGCGATATGGGGGTCAACCGCGCCCGTGTTTTGGCCTGGCTCGCCGCGGCGGGTATTCCAACCCCTTGACGCCCAAGCGGCGATAGGGGAAGGCAGGCGCATGGTAGCCGCAGACAAACTCGACCAGATCCTCGCCCGTTTCGAATTTCTCGAAGCGAAGCTTGCCACCGGCCTTTCCGGCGCCGAGATCGCGACCCTTTCGCGCGAATATTCCGAGCTGCGCCCCGTGGTCGAAACGATCCACAGCTATCGCCGGATTGTCTCGGACATTGCCGATACCGAGGCGATGCTGAAAGACCCCGAAATGCGTGCGCTGGCCGAAGATGAGCTGCCCGATCTGCGCGAGGCTCTGGAGGGGGCCGAGCATGACGTGCGCTTGGCGCTTCTGCCGAAAGACGCCGCCGACGCCCGTGCCGCCATCATCGAGATCCGCCCCGGCACCGGCGGCGAGGAAGCGGCGCTTTTCGCGGGCGATCTTTTGCGGATGTATCAGCGCTATTGTGAAACCCGCGGCTGGAAGTTCGAGATCATCGAAGAACAGCAGACCGAGCTTGGCGGCATCAAAGAGCTGATTGCGCGGGTCGCGGGCGAGGGGGTCTTTGCCCGGCTCAAGTTCGAATCCGGCGTCCACCGCGTCCAGCGCGTGCCCGAGACGGAAAGCGGCGGGCGCATCCATACCTCGGCGGCAACGGTGGCGGTTCTGCCCGAGGCCGAGGATGTGGACGTCAAGATCGAAGCAAATGATATCCGTATCGACACGATGCGCTCGTCGGGCGCAGGCGGCCAGCATGTCAACACCACCGATTCCGCCGTGCGGATCACCCACCTGCCCACGGGCATCATCGTGACAAGCTCGGAGAAATCCCAGCACCGCAACCGCGAGATTGCGATGCAGGTTCTCAAGACGCGCCTCTTCGACCTCGAGCGCCAGCGCCTGCACGGCGAACGCTCGGCCGACCGCAAGGCGCAGGTCGGCACCGGCGACCGATCCGAGCGCATCCGCACCTACAATTTCCCGCAAGGCCGGATGACCGACCACCGGATCAACCTCACGCTCTACAAGCTCGACCAGATCATGCAGGGCGATATCGACGAGATCATCGACGCGCTGATTGCCGACCATCAGGCGGCGCTCTTGGCCGAGATGGAGGGATGAGCGTTCAGGCCGCCCTCGTGGCCGCCACGCGCCGCCTTGTTGCCGCCGAGATCCCCAACGCTGCCGGAGATGCGCGGGCTCTGATGGCCTATGCTTTGGGCATTGCGCGGGATCGGCTTACGCTCGAGTCCTCGCGCGCGCTGACGCCCACCGAGGAGAACAGCTTTCAAGGCTTCATCGACCGCCGCCTGATGCGCGAGCCGGTCTCGCACATCCTTGGGCGGCGCGAGTTTTACGGGCGCGAGTTTGCCGTCAATTCAGACGTGCTCGACCCGCGCCCCGAGACCGAAATCCTCATCGAGGTGGCCCTGCAGGAACACGCGGGAAAGATCCTCGATCTGGGGACAGGATCGGGCTGCATTCTCCTTACCCTCCTCGCCGAGACACCGGGAGCGATTGGCGTCGGATCCGATGTGTCGGCTGCGGCCTGTGATGTGGCCCGCGCCAATGCGGTGGCGCTTGGGCTGGGCAGAAGGGCTACGATCCTGTGCACAGACTGGGCCAGCGGGGTCGAGGGGCCTTTCGATCTGATCGTCTCCAACCCGCCCTATATCGCGCTCTCCGAGATGGCGGGCCTTTCCCCCGAAGTCCGCGATTGGGAGCCCTACGGCGCCCTGACGGATGGCGCCGACGGGCTGATGGCCTATCGCGCCATCGCCGAGGCCGCGCCGCCTTTGTTGCGGGCAGGCGGTCGGCTCATGGTCGAAATCGGACCGACACAGGGCGCGGCGGTGAGCAATCTCTTCCGCTTTGTCGGATTCTTGGAAATCCGGATTATTCAGGATCTTGACGGCCGCGATCGTGTGGTCAGCGCCCGAATGCCAGCCTGACGCTGGCCAAAACGTTGCACAGAGCCCTTTTTCCGGCCTTTGCAGCAATTTTGGGCAATTTCCGCTTGCTCCGCTGAAAGATGCATGGTTACACCAAGGCGTCGGCAGCAAGAGGCTTTACCGCCTCGCCCGATCAGTCGCCAGAAATCGTGGGAACGCCAGCATCGCCAAAGCGCGCCGGGCCCCTGAAGCGCAAAGTTCCAGCTGAACGAAAGAGCGTTCATGAGATCATCCAAGTCACGGTCGCGGGGCAACAAGAACCGCAACAACCGCCCGACCGGCGGAAACATCATTAACCGGGTTTTCGACAGCTCCGGGCCCGATGGCAAAGTGCGCGGCACGCCGCAGCAGATCATCGACAAATACAACCAGCTGCACCGCGATGCGCAGCTCTCGAACGACCGTGTGGCCGCCGAGAACTTTGCCCAGCACGCCGAGCACTATACCCGCATGCTCGCCGAGGCGATGCGCGAGGTTGATAAGGCCCGCGAAGAGCAGGAAGAAGAGAACCGCCGCCGTCAGGCCGAGCGCGACCGCGAACGGTCGGAGCGGCTGAAGGCGCAGGAAGAGGCGTCGAGCAGCAGCCCGCAGGTTGATCCGGCCGACAGCGATCAGCCCGATATGGCCGATAACGGCCTCGTGGAAACCCCAGAGAGCCAGCCCAAGCAGCGCCGGCCCCGCCAGCGCAAGCCCAAGCCCGAGGCGGCTTCGGGCGAAGGGTCGGACCAGTCGACCGCAGCGGAATAGGAAGGGCCCCTCGGGGCCCTTTTCATTTGGCGGATTGCAGGGACCGTGCCAATGCGCAAAACCCCTCAAGGCTGACCTGTTCGGCCCGCTCTGTGGGCGGAATTCCAACAGCGGCGAGGTGATCCTCGATATTGGGCGCCACGCCCTTCAGCGCTGCCCGCAGCATTTTGCGCCGCTGGTTGAAGGCGGCGGCCACGACGCGGCTGAGGGTATCGGCGTCGGCCGGATAGCGGGGCGCGGGCAGGGCGGTCAGGTGCACCACGGCGGACGAGACCTTGGGCGGCGGCGTAAAGGCCTGCGGCGGCAGGTCGATGACGATCCGCGCCTCGGTCCGCCACTGGGCGAGGATTGCGAGGCGGCCATAGGCCTTGGAGCCGGGCTTGGCGACGATCCGCTCGGCCACTTCACGCTGGAACATGAGCGTGAGCGAGGTCCAGAACGGCGGCCAGACCTTGGGCGTAAGCCAGCGCACGAGAAGCTCGGTGCCGACATTATAGGGCAGGTTGGCGGCGATCTTGATGGGCGGTGTCAGGTATTGGAGCGGGTCGACCTTGAGCGCGTCGCCCTCGATTACCTCAAGCCGCCCCGGATAGGCTGCCGCGATCTCGGCCAGCGCGGGCAGGCAGCGGGCGTCTTTCTCGATCGCCAGAACCTTGCGCGCGCCCTCGGCCAGAAGGCCACGCGTGAGGCCGCCGGGGCCGGGGCCGATCTCGAGGATATCCGAGCCTGAGAGATCGCCGGCAGAGCGGGCGATCTTGGCGGTGAGGTTGAGGTCGAGGAGGAAGTTCTGCCCCAGCGCTTTCTTGGCGCTCAACTCATGGGTCGCGATCACCTCGCGCAAGGGCGGCAGGCCGTCGATCTGGCTCATGCCTTTGCCCTCGCATCCGCCATCCGCGCCGCCATGCGGATCGCGGCGATCATCGAGGCGGGGTTGGCGAGGCCTTGGCCTGCGATGTCGAAGGCGGTGCCGTGGTCGGGCGAGGTGCGCACGAAGGGCAGGCCGAGGGTCACGTTCACGCCACCATCGAAATCGAGCGTCTTGATCGGGATGAGCGCCTGATCGTGATAGGCGCAGACCGCCACATCATAGCGGGCGCGGGCGGCAGGGTGGAACATCGTGTCGGCGGGCAGGGGGCCCAATATCTCGATCCCCTCGGCGCGAAGGGCGTCGAGCACGGGGCGCATCATCTCGATCTCTTCGCGCCCCATGCGCCCGCCTTCGCCGGCGTGGGGGTTGAGGCCCGCCACGGCGATGCGCGGCCGCTCAATCCCGAAATCGCGGCGCAGGGCGGCGTGGGTGATGAGGATCGTGTCGGTGAGGAGGGCGGCGGTCAGGGCCTCGGGCACCTCTGCCAGCGGGATATGGATCGTCGCGGGCACGACCTTGAGGAGGCTGGAGGCGAGCATCATCACCACCTGATCCACGCCGCCGAGGGCTGCGAGGAATTCGGTATGGCCGGGATAGGCAAAGCCCGCCCCGTCGGCCAGCGCCTTCTTGTGGATCGGCGCGGTGCAGATGGCCGAGGCGCGGCCCGCCTGTGCCAGCGCGACGCCCGCCTCGATGGCTTCGATCACTCCGGCGGCATGGGCAGGGTTGGCTGTGCCGGGGGTGGCCGGAGAGCCGAAATCCCGCGCGAGGACGGGCAGGGCGCGGGAAGAGACCGAGGCTGCCGCCTCGGGGCCCTCAACCGCTTGCCACGGCGTTCCGTCCGGCAGATGCCGCGGATCGCCGATCCACAGAAGCGGCACCTCGCCCTTGAGCGCCGCCCAAGCCTTGGCCGCCACCTCGGGCCCGATGCCGGCTGGCTCTCCGCAGGAGATCGCGACGGTCATTCGCCGACGATGGTCGCCGCCGCGCGCAGCTCGGCAATCAGGGCGTTGGCATAGCCGTTGAGCTGTTGCCCGATCAGTTGGCTGCGAACCGCGTCCCGATCGACCTCGGCATCGACCTGAACCGAGCGGCTGCACAGCATCAGGAAAAGAAGGGTCTGGCCATCATCGCGGGTCAGGGCGTAGGAGGCCTCGCCCGGATCGAGCTTGGCCAATTCAACGGCAACATCCGTCGCGATCTGTGCCGGGGCGGCCGTATGGCGGATCAGTTCCTGCTCACTTGCCCCCTTGGCGATGCCGTAAAGGTCGTTGCAGGTGTCAGCCAATTCCTCGACATCCTGTGCCTTGCCGACTGCAGAAGCCCCGCCTGAAATCCGGTATTCCATATAGTCGACAAGTGACGCTGCAGGCCGCGCTTGGGCGATCTCGCGCACGGCGCGCATCTGGAACAGGACGAGGCCGCCGTCGATCTGGATCGGCTCGGTCACTTCGCCGGGGGTCAGCGAGAGGATCAGGCCGCGCATCTGCGGGGGGAAATTGGTGATTGGCAGCCAGTCGAGCCGCCCGCCGTTCTCGCGCGAGGGCACGGCCGAGACCAACTGCGCCTGCGCTTCGAATTCTGCAGTCGTGCGGATGCGCGAGATCGCTTCGGCGCGGCTCGCAGCCTGTGCTTCGAAACCGGCTGGGGCCGCGATGATGATCTCCGAGATCAGCACCTCGATCGCGGCGCCACTATTGGTCTGGCCAAGGGCCCGGTCGATCTGGGCCTCGGTGATCGAGACGCGGCCGAGATAGCGCGAGCGGACATATTCGCGCCACGCGGCGTTGATCCGGACATAGGCGCGCAGGGTTTCTTCGGCGATGCCGTTCTGTGACAACACACCGACGAAGGCGTCATAGGGCATATTGGTTCGGGTCGCGAAATCATCGAGCGCGCGCTGGAGGTTTTCTGCGTCGAGGATCAGGTTGGCACGCGTAAGCGCCTCGTCCCTCAGGCTGTCTTCGATCAGGCTGTCGCGTGCGGCTTTTTGCAGATCGCCAGTGGTCCCAAAGAGCTTGAGGAGCAGAGCCCGCTGCTCGATCTCATAGGGTGTAATAGCCGTGTCATTCACTGTGATCGCCGGCGAAAATTGCCCCTGCGCCTGCGCGCTCAACGGCACCAGCATTGCAGCCAGCAGCATAAGACGGATCAGCAAGTTCATTGGCCCCTCATCCTCAGTTCGTGCAGACCCGGCTGGTCGTCGTGCCGGAGCGTCCGGCGGAGAAGCCATTGAGGCCGATTTCCAGCGACAGGTCTGTCGATGAACTCACAGTAGTAGAATACACATAGCGGCGCGAGGCCGAAAGCTCGACCGAGACGCATTCGTTGTTCCAGCCGATTGTCGCCCCTGCGGTGGCGGGGCGATCTGCGGCCAGATCATAGCGACCGCTCAGATCGAGCGACCAGACGTCGTTGATCCGGTAGCCGAGATCGAGAGCCCATTCGGCGATCTCGTCTGGGCGGTCCTCGGCCAGATCGGCGTCTAGCCAGACATAGCTCGCCGAGAGGTCGAACTTCTTCGAACTCCAGCCCATTCGGCCTTCGGACTTTCCGAAGATACCATCTTCGCTCAAGAGTGCGCGGCCATCGAAGGTCAAACCTAAAGGAAGGGCGAGCTGGCCGGCGACGAGCCAATTGGACGCATATCCTGCAAGGCCCGACGTGGTCGCGAAATCCGGCGAGGCCTCTAGCCGCCGGATCTGGCCCGCGGTCAGCCGTCCCGACCATCCTGCCGGATCGCTGTGAGTCCATGTGCCGCCGAAAGCAAGGCGTGGGCCGGTTTCAATCCGGTCTTGCCCCGCGAAATGTGAGAGGGCAAAGAGATTGCCGCTGTCGAGCTCTGATCTGGTGCTGTCTTCATTGACGGGAGTGCCGCCAAAACTTTCAGACCACGCAATCGAAGCGACTGGCTCCAGGACATCGGTTCCTCCCGATGCTGCAGTGCGGATCAACGGCCAGCGGAGGGTGAGCATCGCTTTGGGCTGAACCCGCGCGAGAAGTCCCTCGTTTGCAGGATCGTCGAATGTGCCATAGGCGTCGAGGGCAAGGCCGGTTTCCGCCTCGGCGATGAGGCCTGGGCCGAAAAGATAGCTATCCTGCCAAGTGCCAGAAAGCCCGATCCGCGCCACGTCGCGAGACGTTCCGCTGGTCTCGTATGGTCTGGCATGGCCCTCAATCTCCGCGCCGTAGCGCAAGAGGCCACCCAACAATTCGGGGCGGATGCGGCGTTCAAAGCGGGCATTACCAAGAACAGGCGGTGTTGACTCTGTCGTCACATCCGGCAGCAGACCCTGATATGCGGTCAGGCGGCCCAAGGAAATGAAATCCGGGCGGAACCGGGAGAAGCTGACGAAGTTTTCAAGTCGGTCCGCAGCCGAATGGCCGTAGTCCAGAAGATAGCCTTCGTCGGACGCCGTCTGGATGCCAAAGCGCAGGAGATAGTCCCGCGGCAGATCAAACTGGCCGGTTGTGAAAAGATAGCCGCGCGCTTGGCCTGGGCGGATCTTGTCTTGTGTCAACGCTCCGTTGACTTCGATCTTTCCAGTCAGGAAATTCTGCCGATACCGCGCTTCGATGGTCGTGGTCAGCGGAGAAATATAGGGCGTGATCGTCAGGTCGCGGGTGTCGCCGAAGGTAATGAAATAGGGCGTCTTGATGCCGACCCCAAGAAGATCGGTGGATCGCAGGCTTGGAATAAGGAAGCCGGTCGCCCGCTTCAATGTTGGATCAGGCATTCGCATCCAAGGTAGCCAGAAAACGGGAACTCCGCGCACCCGAAACACCGCATCGGAAAAATAGAGTTGTCGCTCGCTCTGATCATGGGTGACGCTGCCGGCGCGAATTTCCCACAGTGGAGCTTCGCCGGCACAGACCTGACAGGAAGTCGCGACAACGCTCTTCAATTCTGTATAGCGCCCTTCGCTACGCTTGATTTGGTTCGCGGCAAATTGGAGTTGGCGGTCCAAAACCATACGCGCCCCGAGGAGCAGGCCGTTTTCGAGGCGCGGTCCAAGATCGGCACGTTCGGCAGTGAATACCGTTCCGTCGGCAAGCCGGATCAGGATCGGCCCCTCAAAGATGATGCGATCAGTGCCGGGGTCATAGACGATCCCGGAAGCCGAAAGGCGTGTGCCCTCAAAGAACGCTTCCACATTGCCACGTGCTGCAAGTGCCCCCGAAGAAATCACGGAAATCTGGTCGGCCAATAGCGTCGCCGCGTTTTGGGCGGCGAGCGGCATGGCGGCTAGGATTGGCAGGAGCGCAGCAAAAAGAGCTCTCAAAAGGCGCATTATCCGTCCTCCGTGTGGAGGAGAAATCCAAGGGAAAGCCCAATTCCGGCCAGCGGCGGCGCCCAGGCCGCAAGGGCAACAGGGATCTGGCCATTTTCACCGAGGATCACCGCAAAATTGCGAAGGAAATAAAGACCAAAGCTGAGAAGGATCGCCGCCAGGACCATGATGCCGGTCCTGCCGCCCCTTTGATGGCGCATCGTGAAGCCGGCCCCAATAAGCAGCATCGCCAAGAGGAACAGAGGCTGCGCCAGTTCGGTTTGAAAGTAGACTTCATGCCGTCGAGACGAGAAGCCTGCGGTCGTCAGCTGGTCGATGAAGGCAGGGAGGTTCCAGATCGAAATCGAGCTTGGCGAGGCAAAGCTGTCACGAATCTGGCTTGGGGTCAGTGTTGAGGGAACCGAGAAAGTCTCGAATTCGAGTGAGTCGACTTCGGGATTGTCCGTGGCATTCAGGGGCCAGACCTTCACATTTGTCGTCGCCCATGCTCCCGGAACCAGGGTCGCGGTTTCGGCTTCGACCCGGCGCACCGGACCATCGGCGAAGGTGAAGGTGATGAATGTCGCGTCGTGCAAGACTGTTCCGTCAAGATTTGCGCTTGAGGCATGAATGACGGTCTGTCCCTTGCTGGTCCCTTGGCGAAGCCAGAGGCTATCGCCCGAAAGCTCCAGAAAATTGCCACTGCCCGTCAGCTCCGACTTGGCGATGCTGTATTGGCGCGACGTGCCAGCGGCGATGGGGTTGAGCAAGGCCACGGCCAAAATGCCGATCAATAACCCCATCAACCCAGGGGACAACAAGGACCGTAGCGCTGAACGACCCGCAGCGCGGGTGACAACGAGCTCTGAGGTGCGGGCGAGCGAAAGGAAGAGGGCAAGCGTCGAGAGGATCATAACCAGTGGCATGAGCTTGTAGAGACCGAGCGGCACATTTAACAGCGTCAGGCCCAAGATCTGGCCAAATCCAACGTCGGCTGATCCCAAAAGCCGGAGATGTTCGATCAGATCGAAAAGAAGTTGGAGAACAAGGAAGATTGCCAGGATTCCCGCGAAGAGCACTAGAAACCGCCGGGCAAAATATAGGTGGAGTCTCATCCTTTCGCTCCGGCTGTGCGCAGGTGCAGGGATCTTAGAAGTTGCGGAGCGCTGGCGATTGACAGTTGCAGCCAAACGACCGCGAGCCCCAATACCGCCGGGACATAATAGAGAGCCCAAAGCTCTGGCTGCACCCGCACAATGTTGGCGACAGCGGCTTCGACAATCTTGATACACACGATGATGCCGATCGCGGTGAGGATTTGGCGCAAAAGGCCAAAACGGCTGAACCCACCGACGATCAGGGCCGAGAAGCCGGCAACGGTAGCCGCAAAGGCCAGTAGTGATTCAGCGATCAGGCTGTGCCCCCGAGCATAATGCAGCTGCCTGCTCGCCTGAGAACCACCCGCTGTCGCAGCCTCTCCCGTCAGAAGCTCAAAGAGAGTCAGCTCTGACGACCGTAGCGCGCGCTCTTCCTTCTTGGGGATCATGGCGCCTATATCAAAGACGAAGTCGTCAAACCGGGTCATGACCAGCCGGTTGGACTCGTGCCGTAGGTTTTGGGCGAGGCCGGAAATCATCACAAGCTGCGGGCCGTTCTCGCCTTTGACGAGAAAGGCCCGGTCGGCCGTGTAGGTGGTCGACTCTGCTGGGTTGTGCGTATCTGACAGGAAGATGTCGAGAAGTTCGCCCGATGGGGTAATGTCGCGAATATAGAAGGTCAGCCCAGCGGTCGGGCTGAGAAAGCGCCCCTCTGTGAGGAGCCGCGCCGCGCTGTTTTGAGTGACTTCAAGGCTGCGGTCACTATAGGCACGGTTTGCCAAAGGGACGAGATAGCCGGTAAGGACGAGCATCATCACGAAAACCACCGTGGCAAACATCATGACCGGCCGCGCCACGCGGAAAGCGGAAAAGCCGGTGGCCTGAACCACAGTGAGTTCGGAATCAGCGCTCATCCGGTTGGTGACATAGACGGCGGCCGCAAATCCCGCGACCGGGAGAACGATGCGGATCACGCCGGGAAGGGTCAGGGCGGAGAATTCAAGAAAGACCCAAACGGTCTGGCCGTCACCGATCAACCAGTCAAAGAGGCGCACTGCGGAATTGATCCAGTAGATGGAAATCAGGACCAGCGAGAAGAAGCCAAACAGCATCATCAATTGCGACAGCATATATCTGTCGAATCGCGCCACCCTTGCCCCCCTTGTTTTGTCCCGTTTGGTGTTGGCCAAACCTAGCGGATATGCGGCGGGGGTTGAACTCCAATCTGGCCAAAGAAGCCCCCAGTCGGTAGCAATGCACAAAACCCCGCCGATCGGGGCGCGCCAGACGGAAAGAACCCATGGGAGCTGCCTATTTTTATCAGCTGACCGAGACACCGCTCGAGACAGCGCTGCCGCAGCTGTTGGGGCGGGCGCTGGGCGCGGGCTGGCGGATCGCGGTCAGGGGGCGGAGTGCAGCGTTCCTCGACCAGCTCGACCAGCGGCTCTGGCTCGGGGCCGAGGAGGGGTTCTTGCCGCACGGGCTTGCCGGAGGGCCGCATGACGCTGAGCAACCGGTTTTGCTGACCTCGGCGGCTCAGGCACCCAATGGCGCCGTCTGCGTGATGGCGGTCGATAGCGCGGAGGTCAGCGCCGAAGAGGTCAAGGGCCTCGAACGGGTCTGCGTGATCTTCGACGGGGCCGATCAGGCGGCGCTCGAGCACGCGCGGGGCCAGTGGAAGGCCCTCACCGATGCCGGCTGCGAAGCGCAGTATTGGGCGCAGGATGGCGGACGCTGGGTGAAGAAAGCGGAAAAGGCTGGCGCTTAAGAGGCAAACCCGAAGGACCGCAGTCCATCGAGGATGAACTGCACCGCCAGCGCGGCCAGTAGCATTCCCAAAAGCCGTGTCACCACATTGATCCCGACCTTGCCGAGCACGCGCTCGACGAAGGGCGCGATCAGGAATGTGCCGAAGACCAACACCAGATTGGCCGCCATGACCCCGCCGATGGCGGCGAAGTCGGCCGCGCCCTCGGCCTGACCGGCCAGAAGGATGATCGTGGTGATCGCTCCGGGGCCGACGATCAGCGGGATCGCCAAGGGAAAGACGGAAGGATCGTCGTGATGCTCTTGCCCGCCCTCGTCGGCGCTTTCCTTGCGGCGGGCTTGGCGCCGCTGGAACAGCATATCAAGGGCGGTAAGGAACAGAAGAACGCCGCCCGCGATGCGGAAGGCGGGCATCGAGATGCCGATGAAATTCAGGACCGCCTCGCCCAGGAAGAGGAAGACGATCATCAGGGCCCCCGCCGTGAGGCAGGCGCGCAGGCCGATGGCGCGGCGCTGGGCGCGGCTCATCCCTTGCGTGAGCGCAAGGAACAGCGGCGCCAGCCCCGGCGGGTCGATGATGATAAAGAGCGTTGTGAACGCTGTGATAAGGGCGGGAAGTTCGGTCATCTGTCCGTCAAGCTGTTTGCGGCAGCATAGCCACGGGCCGGGCCACGGGGCCAGAGAAACTTAGCGGCTTTCGGCCTCTTCAAGCTTTTCAAGCGCGCCCATCCAAAGGGCCTCGGCCCGCGATAGCCCGTCCATCACCTCGGCATATTTGCGGTTCCATGTCTCCAGCTCGCCGATGCGGGCATCTTCATAGAGCGCAGGGTCCGCGAGTTTGGTGGCAAGTTTGTCCCGCATTTCGTTGATCTTTTTCACCCGCTCCTCGCATTTGCGAACCTCTGCCCGCAGCGCAAGGATCTCGTCGCGGCTGGGCTTGGGGGCAGCGGCCTTGGGCGCGGCCGACTTGGTCTGATCTTTTCCGGCCGCTTTGTCGGTCGAAAGCAACATTCTGCGATAGGTTTCCAGATCGTCGTCATAGGGCGCAACGCGCCCGCCGTTCACCAGCCAGAGCCTGTCGGCAACCATCGACAACAGATGCATATCGTGGCTGACGAGGATCACCGCGCCGGTGTAGGCCGTCAACGCCTCGACCAAGGCCTCGCGGCTCTCGATATCAAGGTGGTTGGTCGGCTCGTCGAGGATCAGAAGGTGCGGCGCGTCGATCGTGGCCAGCAAGAGCGACAGACGCGCCTTTTGCCCGCCGGACAGCCGGCCGACCTCGGTTTCGGCCTGCGCCGCCATAAGCCCAAATCCGGCCAGACGCGCGCGCAGCTTGGCGTGCAACTCCTCGGGGCGGACGCGCACAAGATGTTGCAGCGGCGTTTCCTCGACCCGAAGCTCTTCGACCTGATGCTGGGCGAAGAAGCCGATTCTCAGCTTGGATGAGGCGCTCATACGCCCGGACATCACGTCAAGCTTGCCAGACAACATCTTGGAAAGGGTGGATTTCCCTTCCCCGTTGCGGCCCAGCAGGGCGATCCTGTCGTCCTGATCAATCCGCAGGTTCATGTGCCGCAGAACGATCGTTTCGCCATAGCCGGTGGCCGCGTCCTCGGTGGCGATGATCGGCGGCGAAAGCTCTTCGGGGCTGGGGAAGGTAAAGACGGTCCGCGCCGCATCCTCGGGCACGCGGATCGTCTCCATCTTTTCAAGCATCTTGACCCGGCTCTGGGCCTGCTTGGCCTTCGATGCCTTGGCCTTGAAACGATCGACAAAGGCTTGCAGGTGGGCGCGGCGGGCGTCTTGCTTTTTGGCGGCCGACGACAAAAGCGCAATCTTTGCAGCGCGTTGGCGGGCGAAGCTGTCGTAGGCGCCGGTGTAGTAGGTCAGCTGCCGGTTCTCGAGGTGAAGAATGCCGCCCACCGAGCGGTTCAAAAGCTCGCGGTCGTGGCTGACGATCAAGACGGTGTGGGGATAGCGCGTGAGATAGTTCTCGAGCCAGAGCGCGCCCTCGAGATCGAGATAGTTGGTCGGTTCATCGAGCAAGAGGAGATCGGGCTCGGAAAACAGCACCGCCGCCAGCGCCACCCGCATCCGCCAGCCGCCCGAGAAGGCCGAGCAGGGCATCTTCTGTTCGTCGTCGGTAAAGCCAAGGCCCTTGAGGATCGCCGCCGCCCGCGCCTCGGCCGACCATGCGTCGATATCGGCAAGGCGGGTCTGGATGTCGGCGATCCGGTGTGCGTCGGTGGCGTGTTCGGCTTCGGCCATGAGCGCCGCCCGCTCGACATCTGCCGCCAGAACCGTGTCGATCAACGAGACCTCGTTGCCAGGCACCTCCTGGCTGACGCCGCCGATCTTCCAGCCGCGCGGCAGCTCGATCGAGCCCGTGTCGAGCGTCAGCTCGCCCCGGATGATGCGGAACAGCGTGGTCTTGCCGGTGCCGTTGCGCCCGACAAGGCCAACCTTGTGGCCCGTCGGGATTACCGCCGAGGTATGCTCGAGAAGCGGGCGGCCCTCGACCGAATAGGAGATGTCGTTGATGCGTAACATGAGCGGGGGGATGCCCTATGCGCGCGGGGCCGTCAATCGCGGCTTTTCATGCGCCACGGGCCATGATAGGGCAGCGCCAATTTTCAACCATAGGGCCGCTGCGCCCAGACGAAAGAGGCATATCATGGCTATCGAACGCACCCTGTCGATCATCAAACCCGACGCCACCAACCGCAACCTGACCGGCAAGATCAACGCCAAGTTCGAAGATGCGGGTCTGCGCATCGTCGCCCAGAAGCGCATCAAGCTGTCGATGGAGCAGGCCGGCAAGTTCTACGAAGTCCACGCCGCCCGCCCGTTCTATGGCGAACTGTGCGAGTTCATGGCTTCGGCTCCGGTCGTCGTTCAGGTTCTCGAAGGGGAAGGCGCGATTGCCAAGAACCGTGAAGTCATGGGCGCCACCAACCCCAAAGACGCAGCCGCCGGCACCATCCGCGCCGATTTTGCCCTTTCGGTTGGCGAAAACTCGGTCCACGGCTCGGACGCGCCGGACACCGCCGCGCAAGAAATCGCCTACTTCTTCTCGGGTCTCGAGCTCGTCGGCTAACCGCCGCGACTGACCTGACAAGGCATGAGCCCGCGCCCCTCAAAAGGCGCGGGTTTTTCTATCGCCGATAGCCCACCCCGATCTGGTCGAGCGCCGCTTCCAGATCGCTTAGGCCCGGATCATGCGCCGCGGCCTTGATCTCGTCGAACCGCTTGCGGAGCGCGGCCTTCTCGGCCCCTTGGCAATCGTTCCACGGACGCCCCTGCAGCCCCATCACGATCACATAATAGCCGATGAAATGCGGCCGGACCCCGACACGCAAGAGCGCGGTATAGGCGGCATCCGCCCCCATCGCGCGGATCTCTTCCGCTGTGGTGATCCCCGCGCGGGCAAATTCGCGCGCGGTGGCGGGGCCGAGGTTGGGGATCGAGGTGATGGGCGTGGACATGGGCCCGAGCATAGGCAGGCGCATAAAAAAGGGCCAGTGGCGCTACCGGGGGAGGAACGTGCAGCCACTGGCCTGTCAGAGGCGCGGGCCCGGAGGGAGTAGCCTTGCCCGCGGTCGTATTTCGTCAGATCGACGCGTAGTCCGAGAATACCGGATGTGCGTCGTCGTGGGTCTTGTCCTCGGGCTGCAAATCCATGCCCTGAGGCAGTTCATCCTGCGCCGCCGGCGCCTGTGGTGTTGGTGCGGGATCCTGTATCATGCCGGTCTCGGCACCTCTGCCACATCGCGTCTTGTGCGCGTTAGGATTGAGTCTACCGGCGGAAACGGGCGGTTGAGCGGCGGAAATGTGGCGGAAATGTGGCGGCGTTAGGCTTTGCGCTGCTGCTCGCGGTAGATGAGGAAGGAATAGACCATCGGCCCGAAGGCGGCGGCTAGCGCGGCCGCGACGACCAGATAAATGCTCCCGCCCATGAGACCGCTGGCGATGATGGCAAGGCCGCCAAGGATGAAGAACCACCGCCCGAGGCGATGGGTGCGGGTCCAGTTGTCTTCATCGACGATGGCCCACGGGGTGCGGATACCGACGTAGAAGTTGCGCGGCAGTCGGTTCAGGAAGAACCCCAGAACAACGAAGAGGGTGCCCACGCCGATCGAGACGGCGCTGTCCATGGCGATCGCCACGCCGAGGCCGGACAGCAGGATCAGAAGGTTCAAGACCGCAAGCAGCGCGAAAACCGCGACCCTGATTGCCACAAAGCCGGTATTGCCCGCCTCGATCGCATAGTCCTTTGGGGAAAGGGCCGGGATGATGCGGAAGACACCATAGAGCCCGAGCATCATCAGCGGCAGAAGGAACGCGCCCCAGCCCTTGCCCATCATGCGATCGACTTCGCCGGCGGCATTCCAGTGGCCGGGGATCTGGTCGGGCAGCCACAGATAGAGAAGGGCCGAGAGGGCGAACGAGCCGGCGATCAGGGCGAGATTGACGGTGTCGAGGCGGCGGGGATCCATGGCGGGCTCCGTGGCTCAGGGCTGGGCTTTCTCTTGCCTCAAAGTGGGCATTGCCAGCCCGTTTTTCAAGCCATCCTCACTGCGACGATGGGCGGCCTTGCCGGTGCGCGCGCGGATCGACTAGCCTTCACCTGCCATTCCCAGAAGTGGCCGCAGTCGAAAGGATAGAGCCATGTCGACCGGAACTGACAGCAAGCTCCTCCACTATGCCCCGCGGGTCCTTGCCATCCTGGGCATCCTGTTTCTCAGCAGCTTCGCGCTCGATGTCTTTGGCGAGGGCTATTCGGCGGGCGAAGTTGTGGTTGCGCTTTTCATGCATCTCATCCCGAGCTTCGTGCTGACTGCCGTTCTGGTCTTTGCCTGGCGCTTCGAACGCATCGGCGGCGCCATGTTCATCGCCGCGGCAATCGTGCCTTGGGTGGTCTTCACCGACAATGACCTGATCGCCAACCTGATCATCAGCGGCCCGTTCTTCATCGTGGGGCTGCTGTTCTGGATGAACGGAACCCGCAAGGCCAAATAGCCGCTGCCGACCAAATCCGCCGCAATCGGGATGGCCGCGAAATCTTCGCCCGTTGTTCGCGTCGCGGTATTCACTGCGCAGAAACCTGCGCAAACGGTCCGGCTTGATCCCAGACCATCGAACCAAGGCCGAAGATCTGACGAAGGATTGGCATTGGGTTTGCTGCTGAGACAAGTCATATAGAGCCCATGGTCACGCGTCTGGTCAAATACACTTGGAATCACGTCAGGTATGTCCCGTTGTGGTCAGCCCTCGTGTCGACACATTGGCGATCTTTTGAACGCCGCTCCCGCGCACTTGGCACAGCGGTTGGCGGACTTCTTCGGTGGTTCCCTCTTGCCCAGCGCCGAGTAGACCGAGAGCTCTTGCGTGTTTACCCCGACATGACGCGGCGCAAACGCGCAAAGCTCAGGCGAGAGATCGGTCGCCATATGGGGCAGACCCTGTTCGAAATCTATCACTGCGCGGAATTTCAGAGCCGCCTGGACAGGTTTGACGCCACGGGTCCGGGCCTTGCCGCACTGGAAGACGCGCGCGCTCAAGGCAAGGGCGCGATCGTCGTTTCGGGCCATTTTGGGCAGTGGGAGGCCATCCGAGCCGTGCTCAAGGCGCGGGGACTGGAAAGCGGGGCGGTCTACAAGCCTCAGACCAATCCGCATTATCAGCGGAGGCTCTTGGCCGGGATAGAAGCGGGCGGCAAGCCGATTCTTGCAACCGGCAGGGTGGGAACAAAGGCCATGGTGCGGCATCTCTGCAGCGGCGGCATCATTTCGATTTTGCTGGACGAGAAATATGCCGAAGGCGTGCGGCTGCCGTTTCTTGGTCTGCCGGCGATGACATCCATTTCCGCCGCGCAGCTCGCCCTGAAATATGGCCTGCCGATGATTCCCGCCTACGGGACACGCCTCGGCGATGGCGGCCGCTTTGAGGTGGCCTTTGAGGCGCCTATTCCCCACACCGACCCAATGACCATGACCCGCGTATTCAACGACAGCCTGTCGGCCCGCATACAAGCCGATCCGGCACAGTGGTATTGGCTGCTGCGTCGATGGGATGGGGCCTAATCCCC
>JAHEBR010000148.1 GCA_024642185.1 Marivivens sp.
GGCCCACCAGCGCCGACGAGGTCAACGCCCTCTTCAAAGCCGCCGCTGATGGCCCGCTCAAGGGCATCCTCGGCTATGAAGAGCGCCCGCTCGTCTCGGCCGATTACGTCAACGACACCCGATCTTCGATCATCGACGCACCCTCGACCATGGTGGTGAACGGCACGCAGGTGAAGATTTACGCCTGGTATGACAACGAGATGGGCTATGCCCATCGGCTCGTAGACGTGGCGCTGATGGTCGGGGCCTCTCTGTGACAGCGCGGCCCGAGGGGCTTTCGGCCTATATCGCGGTGACGGCCGCCTATTGGGCCTTCATGCTCACCGACGGAGCCCTGCGGATGCTGGTGCTCCTGCATTTCCACGATTTGGGCTTCAGCCCGATTCAGCTCGCCTATCTCTTCGTCCTTTACGAAGTGGCGGGGATGGTGACCAACCTCTCCGCCGGCTGGATCGCCGCGCGCTTTGGCCTGACCTCGACGCTTTATGCGGGCCTCGGCCTCCAGATCATGGCCCTACTGGCGCTGACGGCGCTCGATCCGGCGTGGTCGGTCACGGCCTCGGTCGCCTTCGTGATGGCGGTTCAGGGGGCGAGCGGGGTCGCGAAAGACCTCGCCAAGATGTCGTCGAAATCGGCGGTGAAGCTTCTCGCGCCCAAGGATGGCGGCGGCCTCTTCCGCTGGACCGCCGCGCTGACCGGATCGAAGAACGCGGTCAAGGGCTTGGGCTTTCTCCTTGGCACAGCACTTCTGGCGACCACAGGTTTCCTCGGCGCGGTGCTCGGCATGGCGGCGGTCCTTGCCGCGATCCTCATTGCCGTGTTCCTCGCCATGCCGCCGGGCCTGCCGCGTGGCACGAAGGGGGCCAAGTTTGCGGAGGTTTTCTCGCGCTCGTCCAACGTCAACATCCTGTCGCTGGCGCGGGTGTTCCTGTTCGGCGCCCGCGATGTGTGGTTCGTCGTCGGCATCCCGATCTATTTCAGCGGCGTCCTCTCGGACGGCACCGCCGCAGGCGATCGCGCAGCCTTCTTCCTGATCGGCGGTTTCATGGCGGGCTGGATCATCCTTTATGGCGCGGTGCAGGCCAGCGCCCCTCGCCTCCTTGGCGCCTCGCGCAAGAGCGAGGCCGAGCTGATCGGCACGGCCCGAACCGCAGCCCTTGCCCTTTTCGTGCTCCCCGCCCTCTTGGCGCTGGCTACCTACCTCAGCGGCGGAGCGGCGGCTTGGCTGACCGCCACGCTGATCGCGGGCCTCCTCGCCTTCGGCGCGCTCTTTGCAGTGAACTCTTCGCTCCACTCCTACCTGATCCTCGCCTTTTCCAAGGACGAGCAGGTGACGATGGATGTGGGCTTCTACTACATGGCGAACGCCGGCGGGCGGCTCATCGGCACGGTCTTGTCGGGGGCGACCTATCAGATCGGCGGCCTCTGGCTTTGCCTTGCAACCGCCGCCGCGATGGTGGCCGTGAGCGCGCTCGCGGTGGGGCGCCTCAAGCCCGCCTAGCCAAGCGCCAAGACGCTGTCCCAAAGCGCCGCTGAGACCTCGACCGTCTCACGATGCGCCCGCTGATGCGCGCCTGGCAGACGCACCTCGGGATCGGCGGCGATATGGTCAGCCACGCGCGCAATCCGGCCCTGAAAGTCGCCGCCATGGCAGGCGGGATCGATCAGGATATAGGTCTGGCCAAGGTCATGCGGCGGGCCGGTCTCGGCCTTGAGCCCCTTCACATCGAGCGAATTGACAGAGCCGGTCAGCCCCGCTGCGAGGAACTCGACCAGAAGCCCCAGCGCCCAGCCCTTGTAGCCCGCGGCACTCACAAGCGAGCCGCCGAGTGCTGCCTCGGGGTCGGTCGTCGGCACTCCGTCCTTGTCCACCGCCCAGCCGAGCGGGATCGCCTCGCCTGCCGCCTTGGCCATGGTGATCTTGCCCAGGGCCACAGCCGCGGTCGAGAAATCGGCGTGCATCGCGGGGCCGTTTGGCCCCGGCAGAGTGAAGGCAAGGGGGTTGGTGCCGATGGTCGGGAGCTTTCCCCCCGGCCCCGCGACAATGGCCGAGGCATTGGTGAAGCCGATGCCGATAAGGCCCGCGGCGGCGATCTGCTCGGTGAAGAAGCCAAGCGAGGTGCAGGTATGGGAATGGGCGATGCCAAGGGTCGCGATGCCGTTGGCCTTGGCGGCGGCGACCGCGAAAGGCAGGCCTCGGGCGAAGGCGGGCTGGGCAAAGCCAAACTTGGCATCGACCGTGACCGCGCCCGGACGGCGCTGGATCACTTCGGGATCGACCTGCCCTTTCACCCGCCCTGAGGCGAGCTGTTTGCAATAGCTTTCAAGGTAATAGAGGCCACAGATGACGTTGCCCGTCTCTTCGGCGCGGGTCACGGCACGAGCGACAGAGGCCGCCTGCCAGTCACCCGCCCCGTGCTGCCGCAGGGCTGCGCTGCTGCGGGTTTCGATCTCTTCGAGCCTCAAAGTTATCTTGTCTGCCATTCGCCCTCTTTCCTAGTCGTTGTCGTCGATCTTCGCTCCGGCATCGCTGCGCGACTGCTCGGTGGCGGGAACGGTCGTTTCCATGGCCAGCGCGGAGAGGCCGCCAACCGTGGATTTCTCAAGCGCCACGCGCGTGCCAGACTGGAGCGCGGGGCCCTGCCCGATTGGTGCCAAGATCACACGAGCTGCATTCGCCATGGCGAGGCGGGCCACATCCCCTTTAATGCCACCTGAACCGACCGAAACCGATCCCCCTTCAAAGCCAAGCTCAACACCCCCCGCCCCTGCGATCCGCGCGAGAAATGGCAGCAGAAGCATCGGCGCAGCGACAGGGCCGACTTCAATCACGGATCGCAACTGACCCAGGTCGGACAGTGCCGCGCCAAGATGGATCGGGCATAGCGGTTCGGAGGATTGCGGTTCAAGCAGCGCGAGCGACGGTGGCACGGAGGCGGGCCGATCCTTGGCGGCAAGAAGGTGATGCAAGAGCGTGGTCGGCCCGTCCACCCCATGGGCCGCCAACCACCGCGTCGCCTGCCCGGCCTCTTCGGCAAGGCCCCAGTCGAGCCCCGCACCGCGCGCGGCCTTGAAGCACAGGCTTTCGACCTCGTTGTCGGACAGCGCAATCCCGTCGGGCGAGGCTGCGCCCGCGCCGCCGAGGTCCATCACCCCATCGCCTTGCGACATTTCGGACAGATGCGGCTCGCCCTGAAAGAGGCTGATGCGCACCCATTTATCCGACCGTGGATCAAACCGGCTGGCCCCGAAGAAGGCGAGCTTGCAGCGCATGATGTCGATGGGGAGCATTTCTGCGGCAAGGAGGTTGTCCTGCACCTCGGCAAAAGGGTGGCTGGCGGCGATCTGTGCGCGGCGCGCCATCAAGCGCTGATCGGGCCGGGCGAGGAGAAACTCGGCCAGCGTGGCTTCATCGGCCCAAACGCGAAGAGCGGCGTGCAGCTCGAAGGCCAGCTTGGCGATGCCGAGGGGCTGTTCGCGCTCGGCTCCGGCTTCGCCCTGACGGTCGCCCAAACGCGGCTCGAGTTTTTCTTCCGAGACATACCAGAATCGGGCGGCGCTTTCGGGCTTGGTAAAATCAATCGCAAGCGCCCAGTCATAGTGCTTTTCAAGGAGCGCCCTCAGAGCGCCGACACTCATCCCCCCGTCGATACGGAAAGAGGCCGCCTCATCGGCGCTCATCGTGGCGGCGAGATCGTCGATCACCGCCCCATGTGGCTCGAGGATCAGCGCCAGCAGCGCCTCCTGCCCCTCGAGAGACAGGCCCTGCCCCCAGCGCCAGAGCCGATCCCAAGGGTGGCTGTCGGTGCCCGGAAAGGCCTCTGTCCGCGCGTCAATTCTCTCAAGGTCGTGGCGCAACTCGCCCAGTTTGCAGACCTGTTTGCTGTGTTCCGACCGCCAAAGGCCCGCGTTTTCAATCGCGTCCAGAAGCGCCACCCGAAATTCGGCAACCTCTTTGGCGCCAGCCTGCGGCAAGGCCCTGACGCGGGCGAGGGCCTCTTCCTTTGCCGCCATCCAGTTGTTGAGAAGAACCGGATGCCGCACAAGGAACGGCGCCATGCCAAGGCCGGTCGAGTTGCCGACGCCCAAGCTGCGGCGCATCGATTTCTCAAGGCGCGCCGCTTTTGCCCCGCCCCTCACCGCCGCCAGATGTTCGGCAAGGTCGACCGTAAACTCGCGGGTGAGCCAGACCGAAAGCATCTCGGCCTGAAACGGAGCCGCCATTTCAGGCCGGTCCGCTATCACAGCGCGGTCGGCGGCGCCGAACTTGCCCGAGCCGTAGACGGCGGTCGTCCGCATCAGATAGCCCACCGCCTCGACCTCGTCGGGATCGGGCTGCTGCCCCTCGGCCAGACGCGCGACCACATGATCGAAAAGCCGCACCGAACGGTTGGCGCGGCTGAGGGAAAGCTCGCTCGGCCCGACCCGGCCCGCCTCTTGCAAGGGAACGTTGGCTTCCAGCCGGTCAAGGTCGGCCCGCGTCGGCTCGCCATCGAAAAGGGCAAAGGTCGCGTCCCAGCGGGTGGCGATCACCCGGTCCGACCGCATCTCGGGCGGCAGATCGTGGGCGAAGGCCACAAGGCAATAGCTCCGCTCCGGCCCCTTGGCGCGATAGACGGCGCGGCCAACGCCCTGCGCGTCGATCTCCCAGACCGGGCGATCAAAGCGCCAACCCTCATCCCGCATCCGCCGCAGCATCACCCGCAGGAAGGAAAGGCGCGTGGGATGGGCCGAGCCCATCCGCGCCATGCGCATCACCTCGGATGGCGGACGGCGGAAACTTTCGTCGGCGCTCATGCCGCGCCTTCCGGGCCGAAACTTTGGGCAAAGAACCGCATCCAGTTGCCTCCCATGATCCCTGCCACCTCGGCCTCGCTCATGCCGATCTCTCTCAATCCCGCGGCGATCCAACCGAAATCACGGTTGTCGCCAAACCAGTCGGGCATCGGCGGAAAGCCCGGCGCATCGGCGCTGCCTTCGCCATAGTCGATGGCCTTGGTCCAGCGGCCCACCCGCATCCATTCGACGATACTATCGGGCTGATCCTGACAGAGATCGCTGCCGATCCCGACATGTCCCGGCCCCATCACGTCAACCGCCCGCGCCGCCATTTCGCAGAAATCCTCGAGGCTACACGCGCTCCCGCCCTTCAGGTGATGGGGATAGAGCGACAGGCCCAGCATCCCGCCGCTTTCCGCCAGCGCCTTCAGAACTGCGTCGGACTTGTTGCGCCGTGCGGGATGCCAGCTTGCCGGATTGGCGTGGGTGATGGCGATGGGGCGGGTCGAATGTTCGATCGCCTCAAGCGTCGAGCGCTCGCCCGAATGGCTCATATCGACAACCATGCCCACCCGGTTCATCTCGGCCACCACCTCGCGGCCCATGCGCGTCAGGCCGCCATCTTCGGCCTCATAACAGCCGGTCGCAAGGAGCGATTGGTTGTTGTAGGTGAGCTGCATGAACCGCATTCCCAGCCGATGCAAAACCTCGACAAGGCCGATATCATCCTCGATGCACGACGGGTTCTGCGAGCCGAAGAAGATCGCAGTGCGGCCGGTCTGGCGGGCGATCTCGATGTCGGCGGCGGAGAAGCCCTGAAAGATCAGGTCGGGATAGCGCTCGAACCAGCGGTTCCAGCGCTCGATATTGAGAACCGTCTCGCGAAATGTCTCATGGTAGGTAATGGTCACATGAACCGCATCGACCCCGCCTGCGCGCATCTGGCGGAAGATCTTTTCCGACCAGTTGGCATATTGCAGACCGTCGATCAGCGGGTTCATTCCGG
>JAHEBR010000149.1 GCA_024642185.1 Marivivens sp.
TTCGGGACAAGCAGGGTGGCCTCTTCTTTGAGGATGTCGACGACGAAGAGAAGAACCTGATCGGCGCCGTCTTCGGTGGCGACGGCCTCCATCGATTTCATCAGGCTGTCCTTGCGATCGAGCACGATCTTCGGCGCGGTGGTCTCAAGGACGGAGACACGGAATTCCTTGCCGCCGACGGTGTATTCCTTGGAATCCATCCGCAAAAGTTCGGCGTCGGAAAAGGCCGAGACATCGGACTTGGCTTCAAACATCTCGGTCGCAAGGGCGGGGATCGAGATGCCGAGATCGGCAGCGAGGCTTTCGGCCAGCGCCCTGTCGGTCGGGGTCGTGGTGGGCGAGCGGAACTCGAGCGTGTCAGACAGGATGCACGACAGCATCAGACCTTTGATCGCATCCGGCATGGCCGCGGCGTCGGCGCCCATCAGGCCGTGCATGACGGTGACAGTGCAGGCCAGCGGGCGGATGGTGATGTCGATCGGGCCCTTGGTTTCAAGGCCACCAACCAGCTTGTGGTGGTCGATGATCGCCTGCACATCGGCGTTGTTGATATTGGCCGGAAGTTCGGCCGGGTTGTTGGTATCGACCACGACGCAAGGCTGGCCGTCCTCCACATCCGAAATCACCGGCGGAAGGTCGAAACCCCAATGCTTCGCGACAAAGGCGGCTTCGGTGTTCGGAGCGCCCAAAAGCCGCGCTTCGGCGGGCGTGCCTTTGTGATTCAGATACCAGGCCCAGATCAGCGGGGCGCCGGTAGAGTCGGTGTCCGGAGATTTGTGGCCGAAAACCAGCGTGTTCATGCGGATGCCTTTCAGTGGCTTGGATTTGACGGCGGGCTTATAGGCCGTGTGGAACCGCTTGTCACGAGGGCGGGCCAAACTTGAGCGCCATTCTTTCTGACCCCGCCTAAAAAGAGGGAGGGGGCGCGACTGCGGCCCCCTCCAATATCAATAATGAAAGCATTGGTTCCGAAGTCTCTGGGCCTTCAGAAAGATTGCCATTGTCCTGCGCGATTGTCGCCGCCAAGGGCCCTTGCGAATTGCAGGTTTTCCAGGTCGGCCACCGGATCAGTTGAAGTGTTGGCGAGTGTTGGTCCCAACGCTCCTTCATCCGAAACTGTAGGTGAGGCCTTGGTTGCAGGTTCTGACAATTCAACCCGGAACGACGCCACCACTGCTGCAAGATCGACTGCTTCTCGGTGCAGGTCATTGCTGGCAGCTGTCGACTGCTCGACCATCGCTGCGTTTTGCTGTGTGACTTGATCGAGCTGGTTCATGCCCGTGTTGATTTCGGCAATTCCTGCGGCCTGATCTTTGGTGCCCGAGAAAATTTCGGACACAAGGTCTGAGATCCGCGAAACCGTACCGGCAATCTGGGTCAGGGCTTGGCCGGCCTTGTTAACCTGATCATTCCCAAGCGCCACGTGTTCCGCCGAGGTGCCGATCAGCACCTTGATTTCCTTTGCGGCGTCGGACGACCTTTGGGCAAGGCCGCGCACCTCGGAGGCAACTACCGCAAACCCTTTTCCGGCTTCGCCGGCGCGTGCCGCTTCGACCCCGGCATTCAAAGCGAGCAGGTTGGTCTGGAAGGCGATATCTTCGATGGTGCCAATGATCTGTTCAATCTGCATAGAGGATTTCCCGATTTCGCCCATCGCTGCGATCGCATTTTCAACCACCGCCCGGCTTTGGTCGGCCTCAAGGCGGGATTTGCCAACGATGTCTTCAACGCTGAGCGCCGCCTCAGCCGCGCCTTTCAAGGATGTCGTAAGCTCATCCAGCGCGGCTGCGGTTTCTTCGAGAGCAGCGGCCTGATTTTCTGTTCTATGCGACAGGTCGTCCGAGGCAGAGGCGATCTCGCTCGATCGGCTGCGGATGCTTTCCGAACTTTGCACGACCTGGCCGATCATCTCAGAAAGCTTCTCGAGAGCGGCGTTGAAATCAAGCCGCAGAGAATCGTATTCGGTGTCAAATGGCTCTTCGAGCGGCTTGCGGAGGTCGCCCTCTGCTAGGCTATTGAGCCCTGCTGACAGGTTCCCGACCACTTGCTGCAGGGCAAGGCGCTCCTGCTCTTTTGTCTGGGCGGATTTCGTGGCTGCGGTCTTGCTGGCCTCTGCCTCCTGAAGCAGCGCATCGGAGGATGCAAAGAGCCGCGTGAGAGTGGCCGAAAGCCAGATCAGGGGCACGGCTTGGATGATAAGGATAACCGCGTGCATCAGGACCCGGCCGAAAGAGGCCTCGCCTGGAAAGACTGCTGAGGTCAGCGTGAAGTTCAAGGCCAGATGGTGGACAGCGATGACCGTCGCATAGGCCACAATCGGCCTCCAGTCACAGAAGACTGCGGTCAAGGCGAAAGCTGCAAAGAAGATCATGTGGGCGTCTGGCTGCCACTCGTGGCCGGCCATCAAAAAGACAACCGTAGAAACGCCAATGGCCAAACCAGTTGCAGCGGCCAGCTGTGCGGGCAGGCCCGCCCCCTTTCGCCGCCATTCGAATGTCGTGACGACCGAAACAACGGTCATGATCCCGACTGGGAACAGAATTCCTTTGCCAAGAATCAGAGCCAAACCGGCGAGAACCGGGATGTGAGCCCAGAGCAATAACACCGCATAATAGATAGCGCGCGTTCTCAGGTCTTGGATTGTCGAGATCATGTCAGGTTCTTTCATTGTCGGGGCGACAGAGAAGTGCTCCGGTCGCATCCAGTAGCCAAAGATTCATTTCTTGCAGTTTTGCGAGAGCGTCTGGGTCGCCGCCGGTATCAAGGACGATGACCTGCCGACCCCAGTGAAAATCGACGATCGCGAGCCCAGTCGCCGCCGCGCGGAGAAGCCCGTCGCCTTGCCACGGCGGTACAAGTATGGCGATCCTCGATGAATCGGGCTTCACGCCAAACTGTAGGGCCACAAGGCCCATAATTCCGAAAATGGTGATCAGAATGCTGCTGGCATAGCTCGACATGGGATCTCCTTTCGGGTCGACAGCTAGCACCGATCACTGAAAGGAAGATTAAGCCCAGAAGATATGGCTTTGGCGCCGCAGGCAGACTAACCCGCCTGCGGCTTTTCTCCGGCCTTGGCCTGCATGAGCCACCAACCAGCGCGCATCAGCGCCTGACCAAGCCTCAGGCGCAGACCAACTGGGCGCGGCATCGCCCGCGCCTGAAAGCGCGGATCGCTGGCCAAGGCGACGAGCTGTGCTTTGCGCGCCTCGGGCGAGGGCACAGCCGGAATATGCGCCTCGGCGGGGCCGTGGGGCGCGTCGTGCCGCGAGGCCGCGAAGCCTAGGGCTTCGGGGCGGCTGCGGCGGATGATGGGGCGATCCCGGTGCCGCGCAGGGGCGGGTGCGGGATCGGGGCCGATACGGTGATCGACCACGAACAACGGCGGGTGCATCTGGATATTCCTGATCGAAGGGACGTGGCGGCAAGTGCCGCGACAAAGGGCTGGGACGCTGCGCTAGCAGGTCGGGAGAAGGTATCCTTTCATCATGTCAGCCTCCTATCAGGCGCGCCGAGGGGGCGCGGTTTGTGGGTGGCCGTTTAGCCGCCCCCGACGATTCCTCAAAACGAAAATTCCGCCGATGGCCATCCAAGGCCCGAAGGCGTGACTTTTTTGCCCCGCATCTCCTTGACTCACCCCAGACCCTACCCTAACTCTTCGCCGTTAGCACTCGCGCGAGGTGAGTGCTAACGGCCCCAAGAGAGGGGCAACGAGACAACGAAAGACAGTTAGGAGCTGCAAGCATGGCTTTCAAACCGCTGCATGACCGCGTTCTGGTCCGTCGCGTCGCGAGCGACGAAAAAACCAAGGGCGGTCTGATCATCCCCGATAGCGCCAAGGAAAAACCCGCCGAAGGCGAGATCGTTTCCTGCGGCGAAGGCGCCCGCAAGGACTCGGGCGAGCTGATCGCGATGGCCGTCAAGGCTGGCGACCGCGTGCTGTTCGGCAAATGGTCGGGCACCGAGGTCACCGTCGACGGCGAAGAGCTGCTGATCATGAAGGAAAGCGACATTCTCGGCATCATCGCCTGAGATCGTCCCACCCCTTTCAAACCCATTCAATAGACGAGGAAAACAGCTATGGCTGCTAAGGACGTCAAGTTCGATACCGATGCCCGTAACCGTATGCTCAAGGGTGTGAACATCCTGGCAAACGCGGTGAAGGTCACCCTCGGCCCCAAGGGCCGCAACGTTGTCATCGACAAATCCTTCGGCGCACCGCGCATCACCAAAGACGGTGTGACGGTTGCCAAAGAGATCGAGCTCGAGGACAAGTTCGAGAACATGGGCGCGCAGATGGTGAAAGAAGTCGCCAGCCGCACCAATGACGAAGCCGGCGACGGCACCACCACCGCGACCGTTCTGGCTCAGGCCATCGTTCAGGAAGGCCTCAAGTCGGTTGCTGCCGGCATGAACCCGATGGACCTCAAGCGCGGCATCGATCTGGCCACCGCCAAGGTTGTCGAGGCCATCAAGGCCGCTGCCCGTCCGGTCAGCGACTCGGCTGAAGTCGCTCAGGTCGGCACCATCTCGGCCAACGGCGAAGCCGAAATCGGCCGCCAGATCGCTGACGCGATGCAGAAGGTTGGCAACGAGGGTGTCATCACCGTCGAAGAGAACAAAGGCCTCGAGACCGAGACCGATGTTGTCGAGGGTATGCAGTTCGACCGTGGCTACCTCTCGCCCTACTTCGTGACCAATGCCGACAAGATGACCGCAGAGCTTGAAGACTGCATCATCCTGCTGCACGAGAAGAAGCTGTCGTCGCTCCAGTCGATGGTTCCGCTGCTTGAATCGGTGATCCAGTCGCAAAAGCCGCTTCTGATCATCGCCGAGGATATCGAAGGCGAAGCTCTCGCGACCCTCGTGGTCAACAAGCTGCGCGGCGGCCTCAAGATCGCTGCCGTCAAGGCTCCGGGCTTTGGCGATCGCCGCAAGGCCATGCTGCAGGACATCGCGATCCTGACCGGTGGCCAGGTCATCTCCGAAGACCTCGGCATGAAGCTCGAGAATGTCACCATCGACATGCTCGGCTCGGCCAAGCGCATTTCGCTGACCAAGGACACCACCACCATCGTTGACGGCGCCGGCGACAAGGCCGAGATCGAAGCCCGCGTGGCCCAGATCCGCAGCCAGATCGAAGAGACCTCGTCGGACTATGACCGTGAGAAGCTGCAAGAGCGCGTGGCCAAGCTGGCCGGCGGCGTTGCCGTGATCAAGGTTGGCGGCATGACCGAGATCGAAGTGAAAGAGCGCAAAGACCGCGTCGATGACGCGCTCAACGCGACCCGTGCTGCCGTTCAGGAAGGCATCGTGGTTGGCGGCGGCGTCGCCCTCGTTCAGGCTGGCAAGACCCTTGAGGGCCTCAAAGGCTTCAACAGCGATCAGGACGCCGGCATCGCCATCGTTCGCCGCGCTCTTGAAGCACCGCTGCGCCAGATCGCCCAGAACGCGGGTGTCGATGGCGCTGTGGTTGCCGGCAAGGTTCGCGAGTCGACCGATCCCAAGTTTGGCTTCAACGCCCAGACCGAAGAATATGGCGACATGTTCAAGTTTGGCGTGATCGACCCGGCCAAGGTTGTTCGCACCGCGCTTGAGGATGCGGCATCGGTTGCCGGCCTTCTCATCACCACCGAAGCCATGATCGCCGACAAGCCGTCGAAAGACGGCGGCGCTGGCGGCGGCATGCCCGACATGGGCGGCATGGGCGGCATGGGCGGCATGATGTAAGC
>JAHEBR010000150.1 GCA_024642185.1 Marivivens sp.
CGATTTCGGGGCATTCGGCTTTGCGGTGATAGAAAGAACCGCAGGGCGGATGTCAAGCAAAGGGCGAAAGATCGGCCTCGATCAGGCCCCGCAGGGCGTTTCCAACCCAGATTTTGCGGGCCGAGGCAAGGTCGGAAGGCGTCAGGCGGCCCTCCTGCCAGCCCTCGGCCAAGAGACGCCCGCGCAGGATTCCCGGCAGGCAACCGGCGGAAAGGGGTGGGGTCAGGCGGCGGCCATCGACGGTTTCGACGAAAACATTGGTGATCGCGCCCTCGGCCAGCTCGCCGCCCGTGTTGAGGAAAAGCGCCTCGTCCTCGCCCGGCCCAAGGGCGGCGCGGGCCGCCTCATAGGGGGCGCGGCGGGTGGTTTTGACGGCGATCCACGGGTCAGTAGGATCAAGCCGCGCCTCGGCCCAGACCACGCGCCAGCGGGGCGGATTGGGGGCGAGGGGGGCTGTTGTCAGATCAAAACGCCCCTGCTGATCCAGCGTCAGGCGGCAGCGCAGCGGGCCATCGCCGCCTATCCGGTCAAGAAGCGCCAGCGCCTGTCCCCGATCAAACGCATAGCCAAGCCGCCCCGCCGTTCCGGCCATCCGCGCCAGATGGTCGTCGCGCCAGCGCAGCCCCTCGCCGGGCCGCCAGCCCATCGTTTCGATAATCTGCGGCGGATCGGTCAGATCCTGACGAAGCGGGTCTTCCACAGCGCCTCCTCATACTCGGCCTCTGGCGTTGAATCCCAGACGATGCCGCCGCCCACGTCAAGCCGCGCCGTTCCGTCGGATTCCAGAAGGAGCGTGCGGATCGCCACGTTGAAGCTTGCCCGCCCGTCCGGCGCGGCCCAACCGATGGTGCCGCAATAGATCCCGCGCGGGGCGATCTCCAACTCGCGGATAATCTCCATCGCCCGCACCTTGGGTGCGCCGGTGATCGAGCCGCAGGGGAAGAGCGCCATGAAGATGTCGGCCAGCCCGGTTCCGGGGCGAAGCCGCCCTTCGATCTCGGAGACCATCTGATGCACCGTGGCATAGCTTTCGACATCGTAAAGCCGCGGCACCTTGACCGAGCCGACCTCGGCCACCCGCGAGAGATCGTTGCGCAGAAGATCGACGATCATCAGGTTTTCGGCGCGGTTCTTGGCGTCGGAGGCAAGGAAGAGGCGGTTGGCCTCGTCCTCCTGCGGGGTCGCGCCGCGCGGCATGGTGCCTTTCATCGGGCGGGTGACGATCCGGCCTTCGGCGTCGGTAGCGAAAAAGAGCTCGGGGCTGCGGCTCAGGATCGAGGGCAGACCCTCCTGCTCGACGAGTGCGCCGTGGCCCACAGGCTGGGCAGCGGAAAGCGCGGCATAGAGCGCTTCGGCTGTGCCTTGGGCAGCAAGACCGAGCGGGAAGGTCAGGTTGGCCTGATAGATGTCGCCCGCGGCGATATAGTCGCGGGTGCGCCCGACCGCCGAGAGATGTTCGTCGCGCGCCCGTCGGGGGGCGAGGTCGCCGAGTTTGACGCTTCCCTTTGTCAAACCTTCGGCCGCAACCGGCGCATCATAGACCCCAAACCGGAGAAGCGGCAGGCGACGCCCGTCTGGCATCAGTGGCGCAAGGCGCGGCTCGAGCGCATAGCCAAGCTCATAGCTGGCATAGCCTGCAATCCAGTGGCCCTCGGCACGCGCCACATCGAGCGCGGCCAGCGCCGCAGGGACCTCGGCGGCAATCGTAGCCGAGATCATCGCCCGCGGCTGATCGAAGAGCGCGGCGCGGTCGCCTTCCGGGGCCTGATCAAAGCGGAGTCGCATCTAGGTTCCAATCAGCTTTCGCCTTTTCCCTAACGCCGCGGGCTTTGGAAGTGTAGGTGGAATACGGAGCCAATCGCACCGATCCCGACCCCGCCCCACCGAAGTTTTCCGCCGAAATGCCGCGAATTGAGTTGCACAATACTGCTGCAACTTCGCAAGATCGCGCCACATTACAGGCCGAGGCCAAAGTGAGCAGTCGATTTATTTCCTTTCTAGCAGCGGTTTTGCTGCTTGGCGTGGCCGCTGTCGTCGCGTTTTCCGCTCTGCGCCACCATTGGGCTCCCGATCTCGCAGCGGTCTATTTCGGCGCGAGCGCCTATGCGGCCGGAGAATTGCAGAGCGTCTATGCCTCCCCTTCGGTCTTCTTCGGCGCGCTGATCGAGGATCCCGTATGGATTTCACTGGCCGAGTCGCAGGGCCTCGCGGGGAAGCCTCTGGTTTCATTTATCTATCCACCGCTCGTTGCCGCTATTTTCGCACCACTGACAGAGGCCCTGGGCGCGGTTGAGTTCATCGAGAAAGGTGTCGCGCTCGAGCTGGCCTGCCTTTGCTTTTCGGTGCTTTTGGCACGGTCATTGGCCGCAAATCGGCTGCCAGCGGCGCATTGGGCAGTTGCCAGTCTTGTGATCGGCCTGCCGACCATAGCGGTCCAAAACGCCTTCTTTCACGCCCAGCCGCAAATCATCATCATCTCGATGATCCTGCTGGCTTTTGTTCTTTATCGAAAAGGCTGGGATGTTTCGGCCGGACTGGTTCTGGCCATCGCCGGGTCGATCAAGCTGGCACCTCTTTTCCTTGGAATCGTGTTTCTGGCAGATCGGCGTTGGCGCGCGGCGGCGGCTACTGCCCTTGGGGTGGCGGCTTTTGCGCTTGTGGGAACCGCAGTAGCCGGGCCAGAGATGCAGCTTGCCTTTTTCGCCCAGATCGGGCGAGCGGGCGGGTCGCACCTGCTTTCACCGCTAAGCTATTCGGCGGCGGGCATTCTGACCGCAGGTTGGGGTATCGTTAGCGGAACACCGGCCGAACTGCTGAACGACAAGTCCTTCGGGCGACTGGAGGCTGTGGCATGGATCACGGGGCTCAGCTATCTCCTGATGTTTTGCGGCTCTCTGCTGATCCTGGCAAGAACCCGTAGGCTGGCATCCGCAGATGCCCTCCCCCTTCGGCTCATCGGGATCTGGAGCCTTCTCTCTGTTTTCGGCCCTCTGGGTTGGGCACACTATGCTGTGGGGCCCGTTTTGCTGCTTCCGACTGTTCTTTGTCTCTACCCGCGGCGACAGGCTCTGCTGCTTCTGATGCCGATTGTCGTCGGGCTGTCCTTGCCGACGAGCCTGATGATCATCTGGCTCGCGCCGGGAATATCGCTTGGCAGCGTCACCGCCATCTTGTCACTCTTGATCCTGCCGGTCGCCTTCATGGCGGGCACGGGGCAGGAAAGGTTGGGGGCTGATGCAGACAGAGGCTAGAGCGGAAATCCGATGGCTGGTTGCGCTGTCGCTGGCTTTTCTGGCCTTTGTCTATGTCCGGTTCGGCGTCGCGCACTCTCCCGACATGGCGGCGACATGGCTCGCCGGGCATTTCTTCGATACGGACCGAAGCGATCTTGTCTATCCGAAAGATGAAGGCGTCTTTTCCATGCTTATTCCGGAAGCGTGGTCGGAATTCCTGAAATCGGAGGGGCGAGAGGGGGTTTATTATCCTTTTATCTATCCCCCCCTCTGGGCCTGGGCTGCCGGCAAGGCTGGCAGCCACATCGGGATGGATGGCTTTGTCTCGCTCTTTGGTTTTCTCAACCCGATCCTGCTTCTGGGGACCTGCCTTCTTGCTATGCGGGCTTGCGGCGTGACCGGCAGGCTTCGCCTATTTTGGCTGGCGGCTGGCATTGCTGCCCTGCTCTTCACATCAATCGGCCTTGTCGCCATCGAACAGAACCAGCCACAAATCCTAGTCAGTTTCCTTGTCGTTGCCGCAATCGAGCGAGATCGCGCCGGAGCGTGGAAGGCTGCCGGCACGCTTCTGGCACTCGCCGCCGCGATCAAGCTCTACCCTGCGCTGCTGGCTGCTTTGTGGCTCGGGGAAAGGCGCTGGCGGTCGATCGCCTCTTTTGGGGTGGCTGGGGCGCTTCTCGGGATGTCGTCGATTGTAGTTGCCGGATGGCCGCTTCATAGGGAATTTCTCGGGCTCATCGCGCTCCTGCGCGAGAGTGCGGTGGTGACATCATTCAACTTTGGCCTCGACTCCGCGCTCGCCCAGATCTTCTGGCGCGACGATTTGGTCTTTGTGGCCAGCCTCGACAATCCGGTCGGCATCGCACATCCGCATGGATGGAAGGTATTGGCGAAGGGACAAGCTTGGTCGCTTTTCTCCGCCCTGGCGCTTTTGAGCATGACATCCATTCTTGCCTTTGGTGCTTGGCGTTCGGGCCGGCAACTTCCCATCTTGGCCTATCCCGCCTTTCTCGCGGGATTGGTCTTCTTTGCCCCACTGAGTTGGAGCTATCACTATTTGCCGGCTTTGGCTTTTGCGCCCGCGTTTCTCGTCGCCTTCGGACCGATAATGGGAGCGGCAGCCCTCACGATCATCCTCTCGCCGACAAGTTCGCTAGTCTTTTGGCTGTTTTCAAACCCTATCGACGGCCTTCTTGTGAACCCACTTCTTGGAACGCTTGGTGTTGTGGTGCTCGGTCTTGCTCTCTGGGGGGTGCGGCACCGGGTCTGACCTGATGATTTTCCGCGTTTTGCGCGGCATTCGGCCCTTGCGCTGAGCATCTCGTTCCCTATAACGCAGGACAATTTGGGCGCGGCCTGCCTCGCGCTCTGCTGCCACACGCCGAATCCTTGGGGGAACTGTCATGCCGAAGAGAACCGACATCAAGTCGATCATGATCATCGGAGCGGGGCCCATTGTTATCGGACAGGCCTGCGAGTTCGACTACTCGGGCGCTCAGGCCTGCAAGGCGCTGCGCGAAGAGGGATACCGGGTCATCCTCGTCAACTCGAACCCGGCGACGATCATGACCGACCCCGAGCTGGCCGACGCCACTTATATCGAACCGATCACCCCCGAGATCGTTGCCAAGATCATCGAGAAAGAGCGCCCCGACGCGCTTTTGCCGACGATGGGCGGGCAGACCGGCCTCAACACCTCGCTCGCGCTGGCCGATATGGGCGTTCTCGAGAAGTTCAACGTCGAGATGATCGGCGCCAAGCGCGAGGCCATCGAGATGGCCGAAGACCGCAAGCTGTTCCGCGAGGCGATGGACCGTCTGGGGATCGAGAACCCCAAGGCCACCATCGTCACCGCGCCGAAAGACGCCAAGGGCAAGAAAGACCTCAAGGCCGGGGTGCAACTGGCCATTGATGCGCTCGACTATGTTGGCCTTCCGGCCATCATCCGCCCCGCCTTCACCCTCGGCGGCACCGGCGGTGGCATTGCCTACAACCGGACCGAATACGAACATTATTGCCGCTCGGGCATGGATGCCTCGCCGGTTGGTCAGATCCTCGTCGACGAAAGCCTCTTGGGCTGGAAGGAATACGAGATGGAGGTTGTCCGCGACAAAGCCGACAACGCCATCATCGTCTGCTCTATCGAAAACGTCGATCCGATGGGCGTGCATACCGGCGACTCGATCACTGTCGCGCCGGCGCTGACGCTGACCGACAAGGAATACCAGATCATGCGCAATCAATCGATTGCCGTGCTGCGCGAGATCGGGGTCGAGACCGGCGGATCGAATGTCCAGTGGGCGATCAACCCCAAGGACGGCCGGATGGTCGTTATCGAGATGAACCCGCGCGTGTCGCGCTCTTCGGCGCTGGCCTCCAAGGCTACCGGCTTCCCGATTGCCAAGATCGCGGCCAAGCTCGCCGTGGGCTATACGCTTGACGAGCTGGACAACGATATCACCAAGGTCACGCCC
>JAHEBR010000151.1 GCA_024642185.1 Marivivens sp.
GCTATCCCGATCTGCACGGCCCCGCCACCGCCGAACGCGTTCTGGCGACGGTCAAAAGGGTCCGCGCATGAGCCTCGACCTGATCACACTTGCCGAAGCGACCCACGCCCACGGCGCGGTTGTCCGGCTGCTGATCAGCCGCAGCGTGGGTTCGGCCCCGCGCGATGCGGGGACGTCGATGCTGATCTGGGCCGAGGGCACGAGCGGCACCATCGGCGGCGGCACGCTCGAATATCGGGCCATTGCCGAGGCCCGTGAAATGCTCGCCTCGGGCAGCGCCCTGCGCCACCGCGCCGTGCCCCTTGGCCCCGCGCTTGGCCAGTGCTGCGGCGGGTCGGTGACGCTGGTATGGGAGCGGTTTGACATGGGCACCCTGCCCGCCAGCCTGCCCTTCGCCCGCCCGCTCGGGCCTGCCGAAGCCCTGCCCGAAACCGTTGCCCGCAAGGCCAAGGGCCTCCAGCCCGGCGCGCTTCCGTCCGAGATCGACGGCTGGCTCATCGAGGCGGCTCCCGCCCAGCGCCGCCCCTTGTGGATCTGGGGCGCGGGCCATGTGGGGCGGGCGCTCGTGGATGTCCTTCGCCCCCTGCCCGATTTCGGGATCACCTGGGTCGATACCGGCCTGCACCGCTTTCCGCCCGAGGTTCCCTCGGACGTCACACCCCTTCCCGCCGCCGATCCTTCGGTTCTGGCAGCCCACGCTCCGCGGGAGGCGGAGCACCTCGTCCTGACCTTCAGCCACGAGATCGACCTCGCCCTGTGCCACGCGCTTTTGTCGCGCGGGTTCAAGGGCCTCGGCCTGATTGGCTCTGCGACGAAATGGGCAAGGTTCAAGTCGCGCCTTGCGGCCTTGGGCCATACACGGGAAGAGATCGCACGGATCGCCTGCCCAATCGGCGATCCCACTTTGGGAAAACACCCCCACGCCATCGCGCTCGGGGTTGCCACGAGCCTGCTCAAGCGGGCCGACAACAGGGAGATTGCAGAGGGTGACAGACACACTGCTTGAACTGAGGGGGCTGACCAAAGCCTACCCCGGGGTCGTCGCCAACAGCGACGTATCCTTCACGATCGGCAAGGGCGAGGTGCACGCGCTTTTGGGCGAAAATGGCGCCGGCAAATCGACGCTGGTGAAGACGATCTATGGCCTCGTGAAGCCCGACACCGGCAAGATGACCCTCAACGGCACGGCCTATGAGCCGTCCGAGCCGCGCGCTGCCCGCGCGGCGGGCGTGGCCATGGTGTTTCAACACTTCTCGCTTTTCGATGCGCTCGATGTTGCCGAAAACATCGCGCTCGGCATGGAAAACCCGCCCGCGATGGCCGATCTGGCCGCCCGCATCCGCGAGGTTTCCGAGCAATACGGCCTACCCCTCGATCCCGACATGGTGGTTGGCGATCTCTCGGCGGGCGAGCGTCAGCGGGTCGAGATCATCCGCTGCCTTCTGCAGGATCCCAAGCTTCTCATTATGGACGAACCAACCTCGGTTCTGACCCCGCAAGAGGTCGAAATCCTGTTCAAAACGCTGAATATTCTGCGCGAGGAAGGCACCTCGATCCTTTATATCTCGCACAAGCTCGAGGAAATCCGGACCCTGTGTGAACACGCGACGATCCTGCGGCATGGCAAGGTCGTCGGCAATTGCGACCCGCGCCAGACCTCGGCCCGCGAGATGGCGGAAATGATGGTCGGCGCCTCGCTCCATGTGCCGGAAAAGGCGCCGCATGAGGCGGGCGAGGTTGTCCTGTCAATCCGTGGCCTCTCGGCCCCTGCCCCGCACCAGTTTGGCACCGCGCTGAAGAACATCACCGTCGATGTGCGCGCGGGCGAGGTCTTGGGCATCGGCGGGGTTGCGGGTAACGGGCAGGACGAGTTGGTGGCCGCACTATCCGGCGAGATGAAAACGGCCGCCGGCATGGTGGTGATCGACGGGCGCGAGATCGGCCGCCTTGGCCCCAACGAGCGCCGCGCCGCGGGCCTTTGCGCCGCGCCGGAAGAGCGCAACGGCCATGCCGCGGCACCCGACATGAGCCTCACCGAAAACGCGCTGATGACCGGCGCTGTTCGCAAGAAGCTTGTGAAAAACGGCCTTCTCGATTGGCCCGCCGCCAAGGTCTTTGCCGAAGAGGTCATCAAGGCCTTCGACGTCCGCACCCCCGGAGCGGCGAATACCGCCCGGTCTTTGTCCGGCGGCAATCTGCAAAAATTCGTCATCGGCCGCGAGATCATGCAAAAGCCGCGGGTTCTGGTGATCAACCAGCCGACATGGGGCGTCGATGCCTCGGCGGCTGCGTCGATCCGGCAGGCGATCCTCGATCTGGCGGTTTCGGGCACGGCTGTGGTCTGCATCAGCCAGGACCTCGACGAATTGCGCGAGATCTCTGATCGCTTTGCCGCCCTGAACGAGGGCAAGCTGACCCCGCCTCGCCCCGCCAAGGGGCTTACCATCGACGAGATCGGGCTCATGCTTGGTGGCGCCCATGATATGGAGGTCGCCCATGTTGATGCTTGAGAAACGCGCCCAGCCGAGCAAGGCTTGGGTCTATGCCGCGCCGATCCTCGCCGTGGCGATTACGATGATCGTTGGCGGCGCGGTGTTCGCCATGCTCGGCAAACCGCCGATCGAGGCAATCCGGACGATCTTTTACGATCCGATCTTCGGCGATTTCGCCTCCTATTCGCGGCCGCAGCTCCTCATCAAGGCAGGCCCGCTGATCCTTATCGCGATTGGCCTCTCGTTCGGCTTCCGCGCCGGCATCTGGAACATCGGCGCCGAGGGCCAGTATATCATCGGCGCGATGGCCGCGGCCGGAACCGGCCTTGCCTTCTATCCGATGGAAGCGCGTTGGCTGATCTTTCCGTTGATGATTATCGCCGGTCTTGCGGGCGGGATGCTCTGGGCGGCGATCCCCGCTTTCCTGCGCATCCGCTTCAAGACGAACGAGATCCTCGTCTCCCTGATGCTGGTCTATGTCGCCGAGGCCATTCAGGCCTCGATGGCGCTGAACCTCCTGCGCAACCCCGACGGCCACGGCTTCCCCGGAAGCCGCAATCTCTCGCAGTATTCCTCCTCTGCCAACCTCGAACTGATCGCCAATTCCGGCATCCACTGGGGGGTTATGGCGGCGGTCACAGCGGTGGTCTTTGCCTATTTCATCCTCGCCCGTCACCGTTTCGGCTTTGACGTGCGGCTGGCGGGCCAAAGCCCGCGGGCGGCAGGCTTTGCCGGGGTGGATGCGGGGCGGTTGATCTTCATCTGCATGCTGATCTCGGGGGGCCTTGCAGGGGCTGCGGGGATGTTCGAGATCGCAGGCCCCGCGGGCCGCGTGAGCATCGACTTCAACGTGGGCTATGGCTTTACCGCGATCATCGTGGCCTTCCTTGGCCGCCTGCATCCCGTGGGCATCCTGATCGCCGGCCTCCTGATGGCGCTGACCTATATCGGCGGCGAGCTGGCGCAGCTGAGCCTCGGCCTTCCCGGCGCGGCGATCCAGCTCTTTCAGGGGATGCTCTTGTTCTTCCTCCTCGCGGTCGACGTTATGACCTCCTACCGTATCCGCTTTGGCAAGACGGAGTAATCAGATGGACTTTTCCTCGATCAACCCGATCCTCCTTCTGGCCTCGCTCATGGTCGCGGCCACCCCGATCATCCTTGCCGCCGCGGGCGAGCTGATCGTCGAACGCGCGGGCGTTCTGAACCTCGGCGTCGAGGGGATGATGATCACCGGCGCCATCACCGGCTTCATCGCCACCGTCACCACCGGCTCGCCCTGGATCGGCTTTGCGGCGGCGGCGGCGGGTGGCGCGGGGCTGTCGCTTCTCTTCGCCTTTCTGACCCAGATCCTGCTGTCCAATCAGGTCGCCACCGGCCTTGCGCTGACGCTCTTCGGCCTCGGCCTCTCGGCGCTTCTGGGGCAGGGCTACAACGGCATCAAGGCGCCCGAGTTTGGCAAGATCGACATTCCGGTGATCAGCGATATCCCGGTCATTGGCCCGATTCTCTTCAGCCACGATCCGATGGTCTATGTCGGCATCGGCCTGATCGCGGGGATCTGGTATTTCCTGAAATACAGCCGCGCCGGCCTTGTCCTGCGCGCGGTTGGCGAAAACCATGAAGCGGCGCACGCGCTCGGCTATCACGTCATCCGCATCCGCATCCTCGCCATCATGTTCGGCGGCGCCTGTGCGGGGCTTGGCGGGGCCTATATCAGCCTCGTGCGCGTGCCCCAGTGGACCGACGGCATGACCGCGGGCGCAGGCTGGATCGCGCTGGCCATCGTCGTCTTCGCCTCGTGGCGGCCTTGGCGCCTGCTGATCGGCGCCTATCTCTTCGGCGGGGTGACCGTGCTGCAGCTGAATTTTCAGGCCGCCGGCATTGCGATCCCTGTCGAATACCTTGCAATGTCGCCGTATATTGCAACCATCCTCGTCCTTGTGCTCATGTCGGCAGGGCGGGCGCCGGGGTCACTCGGCAAGATTTTCCATGCCTCTCGCTGAGGCCAAATTAACCGGGGCTTGGCCCCAAATAACGGGAGTTGAAAAGTGAAAAGAAGAACGCTTCTTGCCAGCGGCGCTGGCGCAGCCACGATGGCGATGATGGGCCTTCCGGCCCGCGCGCAAGACAAGACGAAGGTTGGCTTCGTCTTTGTCGGACCGATCGGTGACGGCGGCTGGACCTTTGAACACAACAACGGCCGCCTCGCGGTCGAAGCGGCCTTTGGTGATGCGGTCGAGACCGTCTATGCCGAAAACGTCCCCGAGGGCCCCGACGCCGAGCGCGTGATGACCCAGATGGTGCTTGGCGGCGCCGATCTGATCTTCACGACCTCCTTCGGCTATATGGAAGCGACGATGAACGTTGCCTCCAAGTTCCCGGATGTGAAGTTCGAGCACGCCACCGGCTATATGCAGGCCGATAACGTGTCGGTCTATTCGGCCCGCTTCTACGAAGGCCGCGCCGTTCAGGGCCATATCGCCGGCAACCTGACCAAATCCAACAAGATCGGCTATATCGGTTCCTTCCCGATCCCCGAGGTTATCCGCGGCATCAACTCGGCCTTCATCCATGCCCGCAAGGTCAACCCGGATGTCGAGTTCAAGATCGTCTGGGCCTTCACCTGGTTCGATCCGGCCAAGGAAGCCGACGCCGCCAAGGTGCTTATCGAGCAGGGCTGCGACGTGATCCTTCAGCACACCGACTCGACCGCTCCGCAGGCTGCCGCGCAAGCCGCCGGCAACGTCTATACCTTCGGTCAGGCCTCTGACATGGGCGAATACGCCCCGATGCCGCGCGTCTCGTCGATCATCGACAACTGGGCGCCCTACTATGTCGAGCGCACCCAGGCGGTCATGGATGGCACCTGGACCAGCGTCAACACCTGGGACGGCATCGGCCGCGGCATGGTCGGCATCGGCGAGATTTCCGATGCGGTTCCGGCCGAGGTCAAGGCCAGCGCCGAGGCCCTGCGCGATTCCATCGCCTCGGGCGCCTACCACCCCTTCACCGGCCCGCTCAACAAGCAGGACGGCTCGGCTTGGCTCGCCGATGGCGAAACGGCCGACGATGGCACCCTTGCTGGCCTGAGCTTCTACGTCGAAGGCATCGACGGCGATATCCCGAGCT
>JAHEBR010000152.1 GCA_024642185.1 Marivivens sp.
AATGTCTCATGGTAGGTAATGGTCACATGAACCGCATCGACCCCGCCTGCGCGCATCTGGCGGAAGATCTTTTCCGACCAGTTGGCATATTGCAGACCGTCGATCAGCGGGTTCATTCCGGCGCTCCTGCGGCGACATAGGTGGTCTTGACCGTGGTGTAGAATTCGGCCGCATAGCGCCCCTGCTCGCGCGGGCCATAAGACGAGGCGCCGCGCCCGCCGAAGGGCACGTGATAGTCGGTGCCGGCGGTCGGCAGGTTCACCATCACCGTTCCGGCCCGCATATTGGCGCGGAAATGCGCGGCGCGGGCGAGCGAGCCGGTCATGATCCCGGCGGTCAGGCCAAATTCGCTGTCATTGGCGATGGCGAGCGCTTCGCTATAGCTGTCGGCCTTGATCACGCAGGTGATGGGCGCAAACATCTCTTCGCGGTTGATCCGCATCTCGTTACGGGTTCCGGCGAAAACGGCGGGGGCCATGTAATAGCCCTCGGTCGCCCGCTCGAGCCGCTCACCGCCGCACAGAAGCTCGGCCCCTTCGGCCTGCCCGACCGCGATATAGTCGAGGTTCTGCGCGAGTTGCCCCGCGCTCACCACGGGGCCGATCTGCGTGCCCTGTTCCAGCGCGTGACCCACAACAAAGGCCTTGGCCGCTTTGGTCAGCTTGTCGACAAAGGCATCATGCACCTTCGAATGCACGATCAGCCGCGAGGCGGCGGTGCATTTCTGGCCCGTGCCGCCAAAGGCCGCGCCTGCGGCATGGGCGACGGCAAGATCGAGGTCGGCGTCGTCCATCACGAGGAAGGGGTTTTTCGAGCCCATCTCCATCTGCAGCTTCGGCATATGCGAAATGGCCGAGGTGGCGATCCGGCGGCCGACGGGGACAGAGCCGGTAAAGCTGATCGCGTCGACAAGGGGGCTCTCGACAAGCCGCTGGCCCACCGCCGCGCCGGGGCCGGGGACGAGGTTGAACAGGCCCGCGGGGATATCTTGCCGCGCGATGATCTCGGTCAGGGCCACGGCCGAGGCGGGCGTGAGGTTGGCGGGCTTCCAGACCACCGCATTGCCATAGGCCAGCGCCGGCGCAATCTTCCACGCGGGCGTCGCCACCGGGAAATTCCACGGGCTGACAATGGCGACCACGCCAACCGGCTCGCGCCGCACGTCGATCTCGATGCCGGGGCGGACGCTCTCGGCCAGATCGCCGTGAAGGCGCAGCGCCTCGGCGGCGTAGTAAGTGAAGAACTGGCCCGCGCGATAGACCTCGCCCTTGCCCTCGGCCATCGGCTTGCCCTCTTCACGGGCAAGCAGGCGGCCGATCTCTTCGGCCCGCGCCATCAGCTCTGTGCCAATTGCCATCAAAACGTCGTGCCGCTTCTGCACCCCCGCCCGCGCCCAGACCGGCTGGGCGGCCCGCGCCGCAGCAAGCGCATCGTCAAGGTCAGTGGCGCTGGCCTGACCATAATTGCCGATCAAGTCGGCTAGGTCGGACGGGTTACGGTTTTCGACGGTGGCGGCGCCTTGGCGCCATTCTCCGGCAACATAGATAGAATTGATCTGCGGCATGGGGGTCCTCCTCACTCCGTCCTAGACCCTCGGTGCGTTTTCAGGCAATCTTGAACTGTTGAAGTTTACTCAAGGAATGCTGAAATGCGCCTCGAACTCCTGAAGACATTCAGGATCGTCGCTGAACAAGGCAGCCTTGCCGGCGCCGCCGATATTCTCGGGCGCACCCCATCCGCCATTTCCATGTCTCTGTCGCAGCTTGAAGCGGAACTTGGCGCGCCCCTGTTCGAGACCGATCGCAAGAACCGCCTCACGCCCTTGGGAGAGCGGGTGCTGGAGGAAAGCGTGCGCGCGACCGACGCCTACGACCGCAGCGTCGACGCCATCGAACGGCACGCGACCTCGCTTGCCGGCACCGTCCGGATCGCCGCTGTGCCCTCGGCCACGATGAGCATCCTGCCCAAAGCCATCGACGCCTTCCGCCGTGATCGGCCCGGAGTCAGGCTCGAGATCAGCGATGAAGGCAGTCAGGCGGTTCGGCACCGTGTCATGCTGGGCGAGGCTGATGTCGGCATTTTCTCGGCACGCCCCGGAGAACAGACCGGGGGCATTCCCGTTCAGCGCGATCAACTCGGCATCGTCTGTGCAACAGGCGGTGCGATCGACGCCTCGAGTGGCGTGCCGAGTTGGGGGCTTTTGCGGCTTGAACCTTTCATCACCAATCCGCTTGGCAGACTGGTCGAGCACACCGAGGTTGCCGTCCAGATGGCCCGAAGCCAGATCGAGGCACGCAATACGAGCGCGCTTCTGTCTTTCGTCCGCGCGGGCCTTGGGGCGACGATCCTGCCGAAAAGCGCCGTTCCGGCCGACACGGCAGAGCTGCGCTTCATCGCCCCGACCGATCCGATCAGCCGGCGCGAGCTGCACATCATTCGCCGGGAAGACGCCCGCCTTAGCCCCGCCGCCATCGCTTTCTGGGAGGTGCTGGCGCGTTCTGACACCTAGATGTCGCGGCTAGGGGCTTTTTCCGCCCCGCCCTGGGATTTGCTTGAGGCAATAGCGGGGGCCCACCATGACCAACTTCGACGACCAACCCCATCGCGGCGGAGGCCGCGCGGCGCGGCGGGCCAAGCGCTCGGCGCCGGATTTCTCGATGCTGCCCGCGCTCGAGCGCAACCTGCCGCTGTGCGAGCCGATGGACGAGGGCCAGATCGCCCGCATCGACGCGGCGTCGATGGCGATCCTCGAGGAGGTGGGCGTTGTTTTCCGCGACGAGATCGCGCTGGCGGACTGGCGCCGCGCTGGGGCGGACGTGCGCGGGGATCGCGTCTACTTGGACCGTGGCCTCGTGCGCGAACTGATCTCCACCATACCCTCCGGCTTCACCTACCGCGCCCGCAATCCCGAGCGCAGCCTGCCCTTCGGCGGCAAACACTCTATCTTCGTGCCAATGACCGGCGCGCCCTTCCTGCGCGATCTCGAGGATAAGCGCCGCTGGCCGACGATTGCCGACCTCGGTATGTTCCACAAGCTCGCGCATATGTCGCCCGCGCTGCATTCGAGCGCGCATCACATCGTCGAGCCGATGGATGTCGTGGTGAGCCACCGGCACCTGCACATCACCTATTCGTCGATGAAATATTCCGACAAGACCTTCATGGGCATGACCACCTCGGGCAAAAACGCCGAGGACGTATTGGATATGTGCGAGATCCTCTTCGGCCGCGACGTGATGGAGGCAACGCCGGTCGTCACCGGCAACTGCAACGGAAACTCGCCGCTCGTCTGGGACGAGACCATGCTCTCGGCCATGCGCGCCTTCTGCCGCCGCAACCAGCCGGTTCTGTGCTCGCCCTTCGTCCTTGGCGGGGCCAATACGCCTGCCTCGGTCGCCCCTGCCGTGGCGCAATTGAATGCCGAGGCGCTTTCGGCGCTGGCCTATACGCAAGTGGTCCGCAAAGGATGCCCGGCGATTTATGGGCATTACCTTTCGACCGTTTCGATGAAATCCGGCGCGCCGATGGCCGGAACGCCCGAGATCAGCCTGATGAACTTCATGATCGGCCAGATGGCGCGGTTCTACGGCGTGCCGTGGCGCAGCTCGAACACGCTCGGCGGCGCCAAGACCTTTGACGCGCAGGCGGGCTATGAAAGTGCGATGACGATGAACGCGGTCCTACACGCGGGCTGCAATTATATCTGGCATTCGGCGGGGTGGAACGAGGCGGGGATGCACTGCTCTGTCGCCAAATTCGTGGTCGATGCCGAGGTTTGCGCCATGGGCTATCGCATGGCCGAGGGCGTCCGGTGGGACGATTTCGACGAGGCGCTGCAGGCGGTGCGCGATGTGGGTCCGGGCGGGCATTACCTTGGCCATCCCCATACGCTTGAAAATTTCGAGCGGGCTTTTTTCATGCCCAAGCTCTTCGACAACAACTCGATCGAGCAGTGGCAGGCAGAAGGCGCACCAGAGATCACCGCGCGGGCGCTGAGCCACGCCAAGAAGCTCCTGCGCGAATACGAGGAGCCACGGCTCGACGCCGCCACCGACGAGGCGCTGCGCGATTACATGGCCCGAAGGATGCGCGAGATTCCGGCCGAGGATGCGCTCAATACCGAGTATTGAGCCCTAGATATCCTTCATCAGCCGCAGCGCATCATAGATCGCCGCGTGGATATTCCGCGACGACACGGCATCACCGATGCGGAACAGGCGGAAGGTTCCTTCGGGGTTGGTCACAATGGTCTGGGGCTTGCCGGCCAGCAGCTCTGCCTGCGTAATCTCGCCCCGGTTCACCGAGGCCTCGCGCAGCTCGAAATAGAGCTCGTCCAAGGGCCGCGTGCCATAGTTCACCACGATCTGGTCATAGCCCTTCTCGTCCGCATGGCGGCTATAGTCCGTCCCGATCCGCGCCTTGAGGCGGTTGCCGTCGCGGGAAATCCCAAGAAGGCGGCGGGCGACGGTGAAGGTCACGTCCTTGTCTTGCAGGGCCCGCATATAAGGAACGAGGTTCATCCCCATGATATCCGGGGCAAATGTGCGGTCGGGGGTCATCACTTCGACCCTTGATCCGGCCTTGGAGGCCAGTTCCGCCGCCATCAGCCCCGGATGATCGCCCGCCTCGTCATAGATCAGGATATTGGCGGCAGGCTTCACATCGCCCGAGATCAGATCCCAAGCCGAAACGGCCAAAGGCTGTTCGGCGTCGATCTCATGAAGCTGGGTCGACGGCAACCCGCCCGTGGCGATCACCACCACATCCGGATTTTCCGACATGACATCAGAGGCTTCCGCGAAGGTGTTAAAGCGGAAGATCACCCCCTGCGCCTCGCATTGAGAGACCCGCCACTCGACAAGGCCGAGCATCTCGCGCCGCCGCTGGTTCTGCGCCAGAAGCTGGACCTGCCCGCCCGCCACCGGCGCTGCCTCGAAGACCACGACCTCGTGCCCGCGGGCCGAGGCCACCCGCGCGGCCTCAAGGCCACCCGGCCCAGCGCCGACAACGACAACCTTTTTCCGGCTGGCTCCGCTGGCAATCTCGTGCGGCATCTCGGCCTCGCGGCCTGTCGCGGGGTTGTGGATGCACAGCGCCCCGCCGCCGCCATAGATCCTGTCGAGGCAATAGGTGGCGCCGACACAAGGGCGGATATCCTGCTCGCGCCCTTCCTTGATCTTGCGCACGATATGCGGATCGGCAATGTGCGCCCGCGTCATCCCCACCATGTCGAGAAGGCCCGAGGCTACCGCGTGCCGCGCGGTCGCCACATCGGGGATGCGGCTGGCGTGGAAGACGGGCATTCCCGTTTCCGCCCGCACCGCGCCCGCGAAATCGAGGTGGGGCGCGGATTTCATCCCCTGCACCGGGATCATGTCGGTCATCGCCGGATCGGTATGGATGCGGCCACGATTGATATTGAGATAGTCGATCTGCCCCGTCGCCTTGAGGCGGCGGGCGATCTCGAGGCCCATCTCGGGCGTGACGCCGCCCTCCTGCACCTCGTCGGGGGCAAAGCGGACGCCGACGATGAAATCGTCGCCCACCCGCTTGCGCACAGCATCAATGACA
>JAHEBR010000013.1:0-15224 GCA_024642185.1 Marivivens sp.
CCGGAACCGCGCCGCCGCCCCCTCGAGCCGCAGCCCCAGATCGCGCACCCCCTCGCACATCGCTTGGGCGATGGCCTCGGTCGGGGCGTCGGTCCATGCCCGGTCGCTCAGGGCAATCGCGCCAAGCCGTTCCTGACGACGCGCCAGAACGCGGCGGTCGCGTTTGGACCACTGGCAGGTGGTTTCCTCGGTAATCCGGTCAGCCAGGGCGGCGCGGATCTGGCTCTCCGAGATTGGCGCGGCGAGGCGGACCTTCGCCTCGCGGGGATCGCCGTCGAGGTCTGTCGCGATGATGAAAGGCTGGCCTGCGAGCGGGTCAGCGGCATCGAGGATCGCCCCCTTGCCGCCCGAGAGGAGATAGCGCGGCTGATCGCCGGGGCGGCGCTGGCCGATCCGGTCGGGGTAGGCCAGCGCCACCATCTCGGCGAGGTCCATCGCGGGCTTGTCTGGCAGGCCCGCCTCAAGCCGTTTGGCCTCGGCCTTCACGCGCTCCTTGGTCGGATGGCTGACCGTTCCCGGCCCGTCATAGTGCCCCATCAGCGCCTTGAGCCGTGAGGAGAGGTCGGCGGGAGCACCGCTAAGAAGATCGCGCTCGCCCAGAAGCGCGGCCACCGGCGCGGCGGCCCTTCCGGCCTTCAAGAGCATATGCCCGAGGCGCGGGTGCAACGGCAAGGCGGCCAGTTCGCGGCCATGCGCGGTGATCCGGCCTTTGACGTCGAGCGCGCCGAGGTCCGACAGAAGCGCCCGCGCTTCGGCCAGCGCTCCTTCGGGCGGCGGGGTGAGGAAGGCGAGGTCGTCGCTGCCCCAGAGCGCCAGTTCGAGCGCGAGGGGGGCGAGGTCGGCGGTGGCGATCTCGGGCGGGGGGAAGGCGGCAAGCGCCCCTTCCTCGCCACGGGTCCAGAGCCTGTAGCAGCGCCCTTCGGCCACACGCCCCGCACGGCCCGCCCGCTGGGTCGCCTCGGCGCGGGTGACGCGTTCGGTGACGAGCCGCGACATCCCCGAGCCCGGATCATAGCGGGCGCGGCGGGCGCGGCCGGCGTCGATCACCACGCGGATATCCTCGATGGTGAGCGAGGTCTCGGCGATGGCGGTGGAGAGGACCACCTTGCGGCCCTTGGCGACCGGCGCAATCGCTGCACGCTGGGCGGCGAAGGGCAGGGCGCCGTAGAGGGGGCGGATCTCGCAATCCGAAGGCAGGCGCCCCTTCAGAAGCGCCTCGGTGCGGCGGATCTCGCCCTCGCCGGGGAGGAAGACGAGGACGCCGCCTGCGGTCTCGGCCACAGCCTGTTCCACGAGCGCTGCGGTCGCTTCGGGCAGGCGGGCGTCACGGGGGAGGGGCTTGCCCAAGTGGATCGTCTCGACCGGGAAAGAGCGCCCCCGGGAGGTGATGACCGGCGCATCGCCCATGAGGGCTGCGACAGGCTCGGCATCGAGCGTGGCGGACATGGCCAGCAGGATGAGGTCGGGGCGGAGGGCGGCGCGGATTTCGAGCGCCAGCGCAAGGCCGAGATCGGCGTTGAGGCTGCGTTCGTGGAATTCGTCGAAGATCACCGCGCCGATGCCGGTGAGTTCGGGATCGGACTGGATCATGCGGGTGAGGATGCCTTCGGTGACGACCTCGATGCGCGTGGCTTTGGAGACCTTGGTCTCGCCGCGCATCCGGTAGCCGACGGTTTGCCCCGGCGCCTCGCCCAGTTCCTCGGCCAGCCGCTCGGCTGCCGCCCGCGTGGCGAGGCGGCGGGGCTCTAACATGACGATCCTGCCCGAGGTCAGCCCGGCCTGGAGGAGGGCAATCGGCACCCGCGTGGTCTTGCCAGCGCCGGGGGGTGCTTGCAGCACACCGAGGCCGCGTGCCGCAAGAGCGGCGACGAGCGGTGCAAGAGCGTCATCAATGGGCAGGGGTTGGGCCATGGCCCCTTATGGCGCGAGAGGGGGCGCTGTCCAAGGGGGCTCTGCCCCCCGGCCTGCGGCCTCCCCCCGGAGTATTTGGGGCCAAAAGAAGATCAGTGGATGATCGTCTCTTCCTTGACGAACATATTGGCCCAGGCACGGTCGATGAGCTGGGGGGTCATCTGATAGGGGATGCCTTCGAACTCGCAGATGGCGATCATCTGGTCGATCAGGAAGATCGGCTGATAGTTGGCGTAGACGTTGTCGATCGTGGGGTATTTCCGCTTCAGAAGGTGCACCAGCGATGCCTCGTCCATCGGCATCTTCTTCTTGCGGGCGACGAGGGCGAAGATCTTGAGGAAGTTTTCCTGGCTGGGCCCGTCGATCTTGATCTTGAAGAAGATCCGGCGGAGCGCGGCCTTGTCGAAGATCTCGTTGGGGTGGAAGTTCGTCGAGAAAATCACCAGCGTGTCGAAGGGCACCTCAAACTTCTCGCCCGATTGCAGGGCGAGGATATCGCGGCCCTCTTCGAGCGGCACGATCCAGCGGTTGACGATCTTTTGTGGCGGCTCTTCCTGGCGGCCAAGGTCGTCGATGATGAAGACGCCGCCGGTGGATTTGAGCTGCAGGGGCGCCTGATAGGTGCGGGCGACCGGGTTGTAGACGAGATCGAGCATGTCGAGGCTGAGTTCGCCCCCGGTGATCACGGTGGGGCGGTCGCAGCGGACATAGCGGGTGTCATAGCGGCCCGAGGCGCGGCGGAGCGAGTTGGGGTCGTCTTCCTGCTCTTCAGCGGCCGAATGGACGATCGGGTCGTAGACGGTGATGACCTGGCCCGCGTATTCGATGGCGCGGGGAATGTAGATCTTGTCGCCAAGGGCATCGCGGATGCCGTTGGAGATCGAGGATTTACCGTTGCCCGGGGGGCCATACATCAGGATCGAGCGGCCGGCGGAAACGGCGGGCCCGAGGTGATCGAGGAGGCTCGAGGGCAGGATCAGGTGGCCCATGGCGGCGGTGAGTTGCTCGCGCGTGACCTGAATGTTGCGGATCGACTGGCGCTTGACCTGCTCGGAATAGACATCGAGCGGCACCGGCATCGCCCCGAAATATTCAGACTGCGCCAGCGCATCAAGGGCGCGGGCCTTGCCGCCGTCGGTCAGCTGATAGCCCATCTCGTTGCTGGAGGTTGCGTGCAGCGTGCCGGTGGCTTCGACGAGCTTCTGGCTGCGGGCCATATCGATAAGTTCCTGCGTCACGGGAACGGGCAGGCAGATGGCGCGCGAGAGGTCAGAGACCATGTCGATGTTTTTGCGGAACATCGTCTTGATCAGGATGTCGCGCATCATCACGAGGGGGAGCTGCATCCCCTCGATGGACTTCGGTGCCGGGGGGGCAACGACCGAAGTGGCTTGCATATTCATATGTCTGCCTCACAGCCTTTGAGCCGCGCCTTTTGGCTCGGCATTTGCTTTTCCCTGTGATGCCCGCTTAATGTGGCGAAAAAATGGACAATAGGGCGCGAGAGACAGGCATGAACCGATCAAATCCCGTGTATTTCCTTGCCTTTTTGGTGGCGATTGTTGCCGCTCTGGGAGGCGTGGCTTTAGCGAAGGGCGGCTTTTATATCGGCAAACACGAAGGCGATACTCTGCACATGGTCGAGATCATCTTCCGTATGGTTGCCGGAGAGATCCCGCATCTCGACTTTGTGACGCCGATCGGCGGGCTGGCCTTTGCACCGCAGGCGCTTTTCGTGACCATGGGCTACGGGATCGGAACGGCCTCGATGCTGGCGCAGATCCTGATGGCGATTGTCTTCCTGCCGATGGTCTGGTGGGTCGGGATCGGGCGGCTGACGCCGGCAATCTCGGCGTTTTTCGGGCTTGTGATTATGGTTCTTCTGCTCGCGCTTGTGCATGGCGAGGCCGAGCGCAGCACCTCTATTTCGATGCACTATAATCGGTGGGCCTGGGCGGCTGCTTATGTGGCTATTGTCGCCGCTCTTGTGCCGCCCGTGCACCCGCGAAACGCTGTTATCGACGGAGCTATTGTCGGGGTAATGCTCTCGGCGCTGGCGATGATCAAGGTGACGTATTTCGCCGCCTTCGCGCTGCCCGTGGCAATCGCGCTTCTCCTGACGGGACAGCGCCGCGCATTGCTGGTCTCGGTTTTGACCGGGGCGATCATCTTTGCCGGCCTGACGCTATGGCTCGGTACCGGCTACTGGCTGGCCTATTTGGGGGATCTTCTGACCGTCACCCGATCAGATATCCGCCAGATGCCGGGCGACAGTTTTGATGCCATTCTCGGGGCGCCGGCCTGGCTTGGCGCTTCGATCGCGGGCATTCTTTCGGTGGTTTTCCTGAGACAGTCACGGGCCCACACGGCTGGCCTTGTCTTGCTACTGCTCCTGCCGGGGTTTGCCTATGTGACCTGGCAGAATTTTGGCAACGATCCTCAGTGGTTGCCACTGCTGGCGATTCTGCTTTTTGCGTTCATGCCGCCGCAGGACATGACCAATGGCCTTGGCTGGAACCTGCGTAGTGCGACCAAGCTCACCGCTGTTGCCGCCCTTTCCCTTGGGGCGCCGTCATTCTTCAATCTGGCCTACAGCCCGTTTCGGCATTACGGCATCGTGACAGAAGATTTCTCGCCGCTGCTTCCGAGGGGTGGCGTCCATGCCGATCTTCAGACCGCCCAAATTCGGGCCATGCGGGTTGATGCACGGATCGCGCTGGACATCGAGGCAATGGGGCTCGCGCGGTATCGCGAGGGGGCCAATCGCGAGGAAACCGCGATATTCCTTGGCGAGCATTTGCCAACCTGCGCTTTGGAGATCGGGCTGCCTTCGGTCTTTGATGCCATCGCACGAGACATGGAAGAGCATGGGATCGGACGCGGCGAGCCGATCTTTGTGGCCGATCTCTTTTCTTCGATCCTCTGGCTCTACGGGGATTTCGCCCCCCTGTTGCATGGCGCTCCCTGGTACTATGGGGGTCTGCCGGGCTATGATGAGGCTCGTTATCTGGTGGTGACGCATTGCCCTGTTGTGCAGGAGGTCCAGACCCGGGTCCTGAACGCGATCACCGCGCGCGGGGCCGACAACCTCAAAGAGATACGCCGCAACTCTGTCTATACGCTCTATGAGATCCTCTAGGCGAGGAAAGGCAGCGCGAGATAGAGGATGAGCGTTGCCGCCAGCGGCAGACCCATCGGAAAGCGCTTGCCCGATTTCCAGCTTTCCCAATCCGGCACAAGCCTGCGTAGCGGCGAAGCGCGCACGATGCGGTGGATCACATAGCCGCTCAGAAGGCATCCGGAAAATAGATAGAGTAGGCTCGCAAGGTCGGCGAGGGCGATGAAAGGGGCGGCGGCGGCAGCGAATTTCGCATCGCCCGCCCCGAGCGCGCCGATTGCATTGAGAGCGATGCCGATCACCAGAACCACGATCAGGTGAACATAGCGCCAGAGGTATTCGTCGAAAGGCAGGGCAAACAGGCCCAGCACGGCGAAAGAGATCAGCAAGGCATAGACCGCAATATTCGGGATCTTCATCGCCCGCATATCATTCCACGCGACATAAATGCCGATGGGAAGCGCGGCGGGGAGAAACCAGACCGCCTGTGCAGTGCTCAGTGCAAGCATCAGTTGGTCACGTTCTCTTCAAGTGCCTGAAGCGATCGCACGGCGGCTTCGAAATGCTGCGGGTGGGTATCGATTGCCTCGCGCAGGAGGGTCTTGGCCATCGTCACATCGCCTTGCTTCACGGCCGCAAGCGCCAGCGTATAGAGAAGCTGTGCCCGTTCGACCTGGCTCATGCGGATAACCGGCAGCTCATAATTGCGCTGGGCGCCGCGGGCGAGGACAAGGTTGTTCTTGGCGGTGAATAGGTTGGGATCGTGGCGTAGGGCCTCCCAGAACTTCTTTTCAGCGCCGGTGAAATCGCCGCGCGTCAGCTTGGAAAAGCCCCAGTTGTTGTAGATACCAGCCGGTTTGGTCGTCAGACCTGCCGCTATTTCATAGAAACTGTCGGCGCGTTTCCAGTCTTCGTTGCTGTCGGCCACCATCGCCTCAAGGCGATAGCGGTCATAGGTCTCGTGCGTCGGCGGAATGGTATTAAGAACCTCTTCGGCCATATCCCATTCATTGTTGCGGATGAGCGCATCGGCATAGCTGATCTTGTCTTCAAGGGTCGCCTCGGGATGCTCGACCACGGCTTTCCAGATCGGCAGCGCCTCAGAGGCGCGAGCGGCGCGGATCAGGGATTTGCCAAGGCCGCGCAAGAGGTCGATCCGGCTCGGATCGCTGCGCACCGAGCGTTCGAAATATGTCACCGCTTCGTTGGGATCCGCAATCGTGAGCATCACGTCGTTGAGATTGCTCTCGTCGATGACGTTGACCTCTTTCATAGCGTTTTCAACGGCGTCTTCACCGGTCGGCTGGCAAGCGGCCAACGTGACGACAAGTGTCGCCGGAAGCGAAATACGAATAAACTGACGGATCATGCCCGTGTCCCTGACTGCTCTTGCCTCAAGGTGTGGTCAGGATCAGGTAGTCGCCCGCCCCGCGCCGCACCAGCTGGAATGTTCCATTCTCATTGGGTGCAGCATAGGCGGGATCTTCGACTTTTGCGAGCGCTAAGCGCAGGTTGTCGCGGATTTGATCGGAATTGCCATTGTCGGCGGCAAAGGCGCGGCGGAAGGCCTCGACCGCCTCTGGATAGTTGCCCATCTCGACCAGCGTTACGCCGAGATTGTTCCAGGCGGGCGGAAAGTCGGGATCTTCGTCAACCGCCTGCCGCAAAAGCTTCTCTGCTTGCCAAAGACGACCAAGCTTGAGGTTGGCCGAGCCCATCGCTGATAGCGTATCAACATTGATGCCGTGTTGGGCGGCCCCGCGGATATAGGCCTTGAGCGCCAGCTCATATTCCCCCGCCGCCATCAGGCGATGCCCGACGAGGAGCCCGTCGATATCCATCTCGCCCGCGACGCCCGGCGCATAGGTGCCGTCGGAACGGTTCAGGCCGCCTGTATTGCAGGCGGCCAGCATGGCGATAGCCACGACCAGAACCAGATTTTTGGCGTTCATGTCCTGCCTTAGAAAGCGGCGGCGTTCAAAGTCTTGTAGATGTTATAGATCGACGGCCCGATCAGAATGATCAAGAGCGGCGGCACCGTCAACATCATGGTTGCAAGCGTCATCTTTGTGGGCAGGGTATTGGCCTTTTCCTCGGCACGCATCACGCGTTTGTCGCGCATCTCGCCCGAGTAGACCCGCAGCGCTTCGGCGATCGAGGTGCCGAACTGCTGAGACTGAATGAGCACGGTCACGAAGGACGACACATCGGGCACGCCGCAGCGTTCGGACATATCGCGCAGAACCTGGATCTTGTCCTTGCCGGCCTTCAACTCGTAGCTGACAATCTCGTATTCCTCGGCGAGTGCCGGGAAGCCCGAGCGCATCTCGCGGGCCACGCGGATGATCGACTGGTCGAGCGACTGGCCGGCCTCGACGCAGACGAGCATCATATCAAGGCTGTCGGGAAAGCCGTTGATGATCTCTTGCTGGCGCTCTCCCTGACGGCGCGTGACCCAGTATTTGGGGAGCATATAGCCGGCCACGGCGGGGCCGATGATCGACAGGATCGTCGCCTTGGTCGAGGGGTCGCCCGTCTGAGACTGGAGGATCGAATAGGCAATACCAAGGATCAGAAGGCCGATACCAAGCGCGAGCTGCGCAAAGTGATACATCCGCACCGCGTTCTTTGATTTATAGCCGGCTTGCAGAAGCTTGAGCTTGACCGCCGAATATTCCTGGGCGTCCTGCGGTTCGAGGAAGTTCGAGTATTTCTCGAGTTTGTCCTTGCCCGTAGCCTGACGAAGTTTGTCTTTCTTGGACTTTTCGGGCGCGTCTTTCTGCTGGACGGGCGCCTTGAGCTTGTCGAGCGGGTCCACTTCTTTTTTGAGCAGGAAAGGAATGGTGATAAGCACCATCATCAGCCCGAGAAAGCCGACGACGATCAGCGGCCCGAACGGACCGAGCATATCTTTGAGCATCTGGTTGATGGTATCGAGAAAACTCATGGTGCTACCTCAGACCTTGATGTTGACGAGCGTGCGCATGACGAAGACGTTGACCGCAAGGAAGGCGGCCACGACAAGACACGCAGGGATGAAGACAGCGGTTTCCTTGACCTCGTCATAATAATTCGGCTGGATCACGTTGATCCCGACGAGCGCCAGAAGCGGGAAGACCGACAGGAACATCCCCGACCATTTGGCCTCGGCGGTGATCGCCTTGACCCTGCGGAACAGCTTAAATCGTGCGCGGATAACCTTGGACAAGCCATCGAGGATCTCGGCCAAGTTACCGCCCGATTGCTGTTGGATCGTCACGGCCACGGCGAGAAAGCGCAAATCCTGCATATCCATCCGCTCGGCCATGGCCTTGAGGCTTTCGCCCATGTCGCGGCCATAGGCGGCTTCGTCCGAAATGACACCCATTTCCGAACCGAGCGGATCGGCAACCTCTTTCGACACGATGCCGACAGCCGAAGAGAAGGGGTGGCCAACGCGCAGCGAGCGCACCATCAGCTCGACCGCATCCGGCAGCTGTTCTTCGATCATCGAGGTGCGCTTCTTGGCCTTGTTGTTGATCCAGATATAGACACCGCCGATACCCATCGCGAGCGCCACGCCTACGCGGATCGGGGCCGCAGTCCCGGTGCCGACAGTCAGGCCGATGAAGGCCACAAACGAGAGGCCGATCATGATCATGATAATCTGCGGCGGGGTGAAGGCGATATTGGCCTTCTGCGCCTTGGACGCCAGGATCGAATAAAGCGGGATCGACTGCGACTTGAGGTGCTGGGTCATCTCCTTGCGGAGTTGTTCGAGCACCTGCTCGCGACCGGCGCCCTTTTCCAAGAGGTCGAGGCGGCGGTTGACCTTGTTGTTGAGGCTGATCGATTTGCCAAAAACGGTGAGGTAGAGGCCTTCGACCAGCACCAGAACGGCGATGAAGATCAGGCCATAGATGATCGGTTCAGCCGAGATAGTCATGGCTCGTTACTCCGCCGCATAGGGTTCAAAGATTGCCGGCGGCAGGTCATAGCCCCAGAGGCGGAACCGCTCTGAGAAGTGCGAGCGCACGCCGGTGGCTGTGAAATGGCCGATGATCTTGTTGTCAGGGGTTAGGCCAACCCGCTGATATCTAAAGACTTCCTGCATGGAAATCACGTCGCCTTCCATGCCGGTGATCTCGGTGATCGAGGTCATCCGGCGCGAGCCGTCCTGCAGGCGGCTGGCCTGCACGATCAGGTTCACAGCGCTGGCGATCTGGCTGCGCACGGCCTTGATCGGCATCTCGATGCCGGCCATGGCGATCATGTTTTCCAGACGGCTGACGCCATCGCGGGCCGAGTTGGCGTGGATCGTGGTCATCGAGCCGTCGTGGCCGGTGTTCATGGCCTGCAGCATGTCGATGACTTCCTCGCCGCGCGTCTCACCGACGATGATGCGGTCGGGGCGCATCCGCAGCGCGTTGCGCAGACAGTCGCGCTGGCTCACAGCGCCTTTGCCTTCGACGTTCGGCGGACGGCTCTCCATCCGGCCGACGTGGGTCTGCTGGAGCTGAAGTTCTGCGGTGTCCTCGATGGTGAGGATGCGCTCGGAGTTGTCGATGAACGACGAGAGCGCGTTAAGGGTCGTCGTTTTACCGGAACCGGTACCGCCAGAGACGATCACGTTGAGGCGCGTGGCAACAGCCGCTTGCAGATATGCAGCCATCTCCTCCGTAAACGCCCCAAATTTGACCAGGTCATCAATGGCCAACTTGTCTTTTTTAAACTTCCGGATGGAAACGAGGCTTCCGTCCACGGCGATCGGCCCGACCATGGCGTTAAAGCGCGAACCATCGCCCAGACGGGCGTCGACGTAAGGGTTGGACTCGTCGACACGTCTGCCCACGGCCGACACGATCTTGTCGATGATCCGCAGCAGGTGGCGCTCGTCCTTGAAGGTGATGTCGGTCAGTTGCAGCTTGCCCTCGCGCTCAACAAAGATCTGCTGCGGCCCGTTGACGAGAATATCGTTGACCGTGTCGTCCTTCAGAAGCGTCTCAAGCGGGCCAAGCCCCGTCACTTCGTCAAAGAGATCCTGATTGAGCGTTTGCCGCTCTTCACGGCTCAGAACTACGCCCATATCCTCGAGTGTCTCGGTGGCGATCGCGTTGATCTCAGACCGAAGATCGGCCTCGGTGGCCTTTTCAAGTGCCGCGAGGTTGAGGTTGTCGAGCAGCGCCTTGTGCAGTTCGAGCTTGATCTCGCCCAGCTTCTCTTTTCGCTTCTTTTCCTTGTCGGCCGAGGCTGGCTCGGCAGCTTTGATCGGCATCGCCCGCATCAGCGACTTGCGCTCTTCCTGAAGCGGGGCGGCGTTCGCCGCCGGCGCTGCATTCGGCACAAGAGATGGCTTTTCGGCCGGGGTCGGGGCAGACTTTTTATATTTTGAAAACATAGGCTTGCCTTACCCCTTCTTGGACAGCTTGGTGTCCGAAACGTTTACGTCGTGAACCGATTGCGCCAGCTTTTGGAATTCCTTGCGCAGCGGGTTTTTCGGCGCGCCCTCTGCCAACGGCACACCGTGATCGGCCTGTTGCGCGACTTGGCGCGTGCCATCGGGCAACTGGACCTCGATCGAAATCCCCAAGGAATCCGCAAGCCGTTTGACCCGGCTCTTGCCGCTCAGGTCTGTGAATTTCGGGGCGCGGTTGAGGATAAAGCGCAGCTTGTTGAACGGAAGGTCTTCAGCCTGCATCGCGCGCTTGAGGCGCAGCGTGTTCTGGGCCGACCGCATATCGAGCTCCAAGACCGCGAAATAGACGTGCGCGGCCTCAAGAACGGCCTGCGACCACTCGATCATGATCTTGGGCATATCAATGACGACATAATCAAAATTGGTGCGGGCAAGCTCGATGAGATTGGCAATGTCTCTCGGGCCGACGATATCCATGGGGATCAGGTCGGTCGGTGCGGTCAAGACATGGAGCTTGTCCTGGAAGGACTGAAGCGCCTGCATGAAGATGTCGCTGTCGATCGATTCTGCATCGGTGAGCATCTCAAGCACGGCCTCGCGGCGGGGAAGGTCGAGATAGGTCGATGCGCTCCCGAACTGGAAATCGAAATCAAGCAGGGCAACGCGCGGCGGGTTGGCCTTGTCGATATTGGCAAGCTCCCAGGCCAGATTGACGGCAAAGGTCGTCGACCCTACTCCGCCAGCCATACCGTGCACAGGGATGACAACGCCGCTGCGGTCGTCGGTAGCCTTGAGTTTGGTCGGCCGTTCCTTGTCCTCGACAGGCGCCGGCGCAACAGGGGGGGCCATGGCGCGATCAATCGCCAGCTTCAGCTCGCCTTCCGGAAGCGGATAGGGGACAAACTCGTCTCCGCCGTCGCGCAAAAGCTGGTGAAGCGAGGTTGGGCTCACGTCTTCGGTGATCAATATCACCTTGATATCTTTGCGTTTTGCGGAAGAAATGACTCGTTGGACCTTGGCAAGATTGCCCTCATCCTCAGAGTCGATCGCGATCGCAATGAATGACAGGCCATCGGCGTCGGGTTGGCCGAGAAAGATCTCGGCGTCTTCGAAGCTCAGGTCACCCCAACGCTCGCCAAGCGCGTCTTCCATGTCCTCGATCAGAAGATCGAAATTCTGAACATCTCGACTTACCGTACAAGCGGTGATCGGTTGAGGTTCGGTTTGCATCTTTGCCGTACTCGTCATTGCCCTTAGTCCCGTTTCAAGGTGCCCACCGGCTCCGGCCACAATTACCGCGAGCCACACCCATGCCCGGATTCGCCCGGGCGCGGTTCATTCCACTGGATGAAGTTCGTCGAGAAACGTGACCAGATTTGGGCCAAAAACATCCAATTGTGCGGAATTGAACGACGATCAAAGAAAATGGGCGCCAGTGTTGACGCCCATTGCCTGAAATCTGGAGATAATTTGTCGGACTAGTTCTCGGTCGAGAAATCTGCGCCCGAGTTTCCTTCGAGGGTCGATCGCGGAGCCGCGCTGGCGATGTACTCGCGGAAGACAATCTCGGCATACTTGCCATTCATGACCAGCGCATTGGTTTCGACAAAACCAGAAACCTCTGTCACGGTCCGTCTGTTCGCACGCTCGCGGCCTTCGGAGACAATGAGCGGCTGCGCTTCGCCGTAGGATACGGCCGCGGCGAGGCGCGAACGGTCGATGCCCTGCGAAATCAGGTAATCCACCGCGGCATCGGCCCGGCGCTGGCCCAGCGACATATTATAGGCGTTTGAGCCAACCAGATCGGTATGGCCGTAAACCTTGAACGACACTTCGGGGAACTGTCTGATGAAATCCGCCTGAGCGCGAAGGACATTGCGGGCCTCTTCATCAAGGAGCGCCGAGTTGAATTCAAAGTTGATCGTCGTCGGCACTTCGGCCGAGAACCGGCGATTAAGGCCGATGGCATAGTCCCGCTGGCCGGTCTGGATCAGCGTGTTATTCATCGTGGCATTGCCAAAGTCGCTCGACGTAACCGCCGATCCGGCTTCCATAAAGACCGACTTGAAAGCGTGGTTGCTTGCCGGTTGACAGGCGGCGAGAGCCAGAAGGGCGGCCGCTGACGTTGTTGCGAGGCGCAGGTTCATCAGTCTCTCTCCCTTACTGGTCCAGGACGTAGCCATAGGAGCCACTGAAATCTTGCCGTGCGACTTCGCCCGCACCGCCTTCTTTCGGGGCCGAGGTGCTGCCGGTAACGTGGCCGAAGAGGAACAATCCTGCTTCTGATGGCGGTTGCACCCGATCAGTCGGCAGAGCGAGCGCTTCGCCGCGGGTCGGGCTGACAAGGTGCGGTGTGACGATGATCACGAGCTCGGTCTGCTGGCGGGCATATTCGGCGCTGCGGAACAGCGCGCCCAGAACCGGGATGTCGCCAAGCCACGGAACCTGGCCGTTGAGGTCGCGGAAGTCGTCCGACAGAAGGCCGGCGATGGCAAAGCTCTCGCCATCTCGCATCTCGACCGTTGTCGAGGTCTGGCGCTTGCGGAAGGCATCGACCGTAAAGCCGCCCTGGCTAAAGCCGTTGGCCGGGTCGATCGAAGATACCGAAGCTTCAAGTTCAAGGTTGATGATATCGCCATCCACCACGCGCGGCACGAAATTGAGCTGAACGCCGAAAGGCTTGTATTCAACAGTAACCTTGCCGTCTTCCTGGCTAACCGGGACGGGATATTCGCCACCGGCGAGGAACTTGGCCTCTTGCCCGGAAAGGGCCACGAGGTTGGGTTCGGCCAGCGTGCGGACCATACCGCGCGATTCCAGCGCTTCGAGCAGAATGCCAACCTCAAGCCCGCCGGCGTTGAAGCCAAAAAGCATGGCGGCATTGTTGTCGGCCGTGCTTGGCGAGATTGCGTTTAGGGCGTTGACAATGGCCCCGGTCGTGCTGGTGCTGTTCGTGCCGCCTGAAAGGCCCAGATTGCCGCCTAGCGTTGAGCCCTGGATGGCAAGCGAACTGGAGAGCGATTTCGATACCGAACGCTGCATTTCCGCAAAGCGAACCTTGAGCATAACCTGTTGGGTGCCGCCCACGCTCATCAGATTGGAGACGCGATCCGGCGCATAGCGCTGCGCAAGGTCCATCGCGCGGTCGAGTTTGGCGGCGGAGCTGACAGTGCCGGAGAGGACGATACCGTCGTTTGCAGTCCGGACCTCGATTTGCTCGCCCGGCAGGATCTGCTGCAGGCGCTCTTTGAATTCCGCGATATCGGGGGCGACGTGCACTTCGACGTTGCTGATCAGGCGACCATCACCGCCGAGAAGCGTCAGGGTGGTGCGCCCGGGCGCTTTTCCCAGCACATAAATCGTCCGGTCAGAGAGCGATGAGATATCCGCGATGCTCGGGTTGGCGATCGAAAGTTCCGTGAAGGGAACATCGCTTTCAACAACCACCGCTCGGTTCATCGGAACCTCGAGCGCACTTTGCGTTGCGCCCTGCATGACCTGAAGTGTTTCTGCCGAAAGCATGGCCGGCGCAGGCGCAAGCGCCAGAGTCAGACCCGTAAGGGTCGCCTTGAGAATACTCTTATATTTCATGTGACCTGCCTCTCCGATCACGCCTCATTGCAGACTTTTTCGTCTGTCATTTGCGACAGACTGCGCTGAAACGGCATTTTTTGCAAGAATCAATGCGTTGGCGACTGCGCTTTATGTGGATAAGTCGCAACACATTGCGGCAGGATTGTGCCGGCGAGCAAAACTAGGGGCAGATATAGCGGTTAGTCGGGGCAGGGAATCTCGATTTCGACAACCTCAGCACCCCGGCGCGTTTTGATCGAACAGACCTTTTCTTCGGCGGGGGCTTCCGGTGCTATCACCGGTGCTGTCTCTGAAATGCCGAGAAGCGTGCGCTGGTTAACATCCTCTACCGACGCAGAGCTGGTGTCATTGATTCCGACCAGCGACAACGAAAGCGATCCGCTGCTCTGGGCCTGCGCTAGCGATGCGACCTGCTGCGGCGTCACTTCGACCGTGACGGTCCGCGCGACAAGAGCCGTGCTGATGCTGCTGTCAGCCGTCTGATCGACCGCGATGATCTTGATCGTGCTTTCAATGAGTTTGGTCACCTGGATCGATGCGCCGGTTAGATTGCCCGTCTGGCCCGTCCAGTAGACATCAACCCGATCCCCCGGACGCAAGAAGCCGGAAACACCCGAAGTCACATCGACGCGGATCGCAAAAGCGCGCATTCCTTGGGACAGGCGGGTGGTGATCCCCGCCTCGCCGCCCGGTTCTGTCACCTTGATCGCCATAACCGGCTCGTTGATTTCCATCTGGCGGAGAACGAGGCGGCGTTCTTTTCCGCCATCGGGGAAGAGCTCTTCTTCGGCGAGGAATACTCCGGCCGGAAGCGCGCCTTCTACATAGGGAATGATTTTCACATCTTCGCGCGTCAGAACCTCGCCGTAGCCGATCTCTCGAGCCATGGCGAAAACATCAACCGTTGGGATAATGCGTGAAGCAGCGGCTCGCTCTTGTTCAAGCGCGACCGATTGCTGATCAAAATAGCCTTTGACCATATAGACGGCGAAACCTGCCAGTCCGAGACCTATGATCAGCACCAGGCCGAATACGGCTCGCATTGCTCTTCCTCACTGTCGGCCCCGACGTTTGGGGCTTTGCGCCGTTATGCGACGCTTTGAACTCATTGCGGCGATAATTCATACCGCCGATAACTCATCAGACATTTCTGCCCGAAGTCCCGCCAATATTGGCAACATCCCTAGGGGGTCGTCAATGCGTGGT
>JAHEBR010000013.1:15324-21501 GCA_024642185.1 Marivivens sp.
ACCCACAATAGCGGCGGTGAGCACAACCCAGTCGACAGTGACCGCGCCATCCTCTTCGGCAATAAACTTGTTGATCAGCTTAGTCATTTCCATCTCCGTTTGGGCACACCTGCCCCTCCTGTTTTGACCCTGCCTGGCAATTGTGGCGCGATGGTGAGGACAGTTTGGCGTAAACCGTACCCTTTCGGGGTTTTGTCTGGGGCCACGGATCGAGTAAGAAACAGAATCAATATACTAGAACGATAGTTAAATAATTAAGGGGCCGCGCAAGCGCAGCCCCTAGATCGTATCGCGTCGCTGATTAGTAGGTGGTCAGCGAGTGAGCCGAGAGGTTCGACGAGATCTTGTCGCTCAGGGCAGTGGTGCCGTTGCCGACCGAGGTAAGGACGGCGATGCCGAGGCCAACGATGGCGGCGGTCAGAACGACCCAGTCAACGGTCACAGCACCGTCTTCGTCGCGGCGGAAGTTTTTGATGAAGTTCAGCATTTGGATTCTCCAGGTTCTAGATTGAATTAGTAGGTGGTCAGCGAATGCGCCGACAGGTTCGTCGAGATTTTGTCGCTCAGAGCGGTGGTGCCGTTGCCGACCGAAGTCAGAACCGCGATACCAAGGCCGACGATAGCAGCGGTGAGAACCACCCAGTCGACGGTCACAGCGCCGTCTTCGTCACGGCGGAAGTTTTTGATGAAGTTCAGCATTTGTGTTCCCTCCTCAGGGTGTACGCTCGGTTTCGTCCTGCGTCGGAACTCTTCGCACCAGCCTCATTCTTTGGGCGATCCCGACTTGGATGAGCTGATATAGCCCCCCGAATTGGGCGGGATTTTGTTCCCATTCGTGCAATTTTGGTGCGTTGCTTTTTTTGAGCCGAAAACACATTAACCGATTGAAAACAAACAAAAAGAAAAATTGCGGAAAGATCACCTTATTTGTTTTCAAGCGCAATTTTGTGGGTTTCGGCCCGACTCAGCCCGTGATTCTTCGCTTGGAGAACCCCTTTTTCTTGGTCCGGCCGGGATAATCTGCGATAAGGCAAACAAATCTGAGGCAGGACAGAACCGCATGAAGCGGCGCTTCTATTGGATCATCTTTTCGGCCCTGTTTCTGACGGGCGGACCCGCGTTTTCGCAAGAGGCGTGGCCCAACACGAATTTCACTTTCAAACGTGTTGGCGTACCGACTGGGTCTGGCCCACGCATCACTGTCCAGATCGACCCCTCACAAGACGCCACTACCCCCCCTGCGGTTCCCCTTGCCACCGATCTGGTGGCCGGTGCGAGCCCCACGGCCCGATCGGTGGATTGGTTTTGGAATGAGGTCTCACCCGAACTCGCCGCCTCGGGGCCGGGCAGGCTGGATCAGGGTGTCCGCGCCTTGGACCGTGCTCCCGAAGGGCAAGGTGTTGTTGCGCCCCGCCTCGACGCTTTGCAGAAGATCGCTTCAGCCCACGGCAAGGACATACTCCGCGCCACGGTTGGCACGCAGGTTTCGCCAGCCTTGGTTCTGGCGGTGATCGCTGTCGAGAGTGCCGGTGACAGTCTGGCCTATAGTCGCGCCGGGGCAGGGGGGCTGATGCAGCTCATTCCGGCCACGGCCGACCGCTTCGGCGTCGACAACGCCTTTGACCCCTCGGATAATATCGGTGGCGGGGTGGCCTACCTCGATTGGCTGATGGACGAATTTGATCGCGATCCGATCCTTTACCTTGCGGCCTACAATGCCGGCGAGGGATCAATCCGCGACAACGCGGGCGTTCCGCCCTATCCTGAAACCCGTGCCTATGTTCCCAAGGTGCTTTCGGCCTGGACGGTCGCGCGCGCCCTGTGCATGACCCCGCCCGAACTGATGACCGACGGCTGCGTCTTTTTGAATCCCGGAGGCTGATTTGGCTGACCGCAAACCACTTATCCTTGATGCCGACGGCACCTTTCTTCGGACAGATATGCTTGTCGAAAGCTTTTGGGCGGGCCTCGGCAATGCCCCTTTCAAAACACTGGGCGCTGTGTTTCGCAATTACCGTGCGCCCGCGCGCCTCAAGGCCGCGCTTTTCGAAATCGCGCCAATTCGCACCGACCTTCTGCCTATAAATGGCGAAATCGCCGCCATCGCCCAAGGCGCCCGCGACGAGGGCCGCGAGGTGATCCTTGCCTCGGCGTCGGATGCAAGGCTTGTCGAGGCTCTGGCTGATGCCCATGGGATGGACGGCTGGATGGGTTCGACGCCGGACCACAATCTCAAGGGCGCGTCCAAGGCTGCGGCTTTGAACGAATATTACGGCAAGGGTGGCTATATCTATGCGGGCGACAGCCGCGCCGATATGCCGGTCTGGCAGGATGCCAGTCACGCGGTCGTCGTTGGCCGCGCTGGCGGCGCGGCGCAAAAGCTTCAGTCTGTTGGCAAGGGTGTCACGCAGATCAAATCAGGTTGGCGTATCGCCGACCTCGTGCGGGCCATACGGCCGCACCAATGGGTCAAGAACGTCTTGTTGTTCCTGCCTGCCATCGCCGCTCACCAGTTCAATATCGAGACCCTCTGGCTGGTTCTGATGGGGATCGCCGCCTTCTCGGCAGCTGCCTCGTCGATCTATGTGGTCAACGATCTTCTCGATCTCGAGGCCGATCGCCTTCATCCCAAGAAGTGCCGCCGCCCCTTTGCCAGCGGCGCGGTTCCGCTAGGTGTCGGAATGGCCAGCGCAATAGCGCTGGGCCTCGCCGCTGTGATTGGCGGCGCCTGTCTCGGCCCCGGATTTCTGACCATTCTCGTTGTTTATATGACCCTCTCTCTGGCCTATTCGCTCCGCCTCAAGCGGATGCGCTGGATCGACATCTTTACCCTCGCCACCCTCTATACCCTGCGCGTCGTCGCCGGGGCCGAGGCGAGCGGGGTCGAGACCTCGATCTATATGCTGATCTTCATCTTCCCGATCTTCGTCACATTGGGCTGCGTCAAGCGCCTGACCGAACTGACGCTCGCCACCTCTGACGAACGCCTCCCCGGCCGCGGATATGGCCGGCCCGACCGGCCCGACCTTCTGAACGTTGCAAGCCTAGGAATGGTCGGCGCGCTCGTGATCTTCTTTCTCTATTCCCTCAGCGCGCAGGCTCTGGAACTTTATCCCAGCCGCTGGCTCCTCTGGGTGGCGCTCGTGCCGATTGCCATGTGGCTTTTCCGCATGGTGCGGCTCGGCTGGCAGGGCAAGCAGGACTATGATCCCATCGTCTTTGCCCTGCGCGACAAGCAGGGCCTCGGCCTTCTGATGATCACGCTGGCGCTGATGTTCTACGCCGCGGGCCTTTTGGAACAGTGGCTTGGGCTCTAGAGCCTCAGAAGTTCATCTTCTTGAACACGGGCTCGGGGATCATCCTGATCACCAGCATGATGAGCCCCCAGATCTTGGCTGTATAAAGGATATTCCGCCGCTTTTTCAGCGCGGCCCGCATATCCGCCACCACCGCCTCGGGCGTCGACATGAAGGGCAGCTTCGGCCCGCCCCATGTCATCGCTGTATCGACCGGGCCGGGCTTGACCGTGAGCACATGCACGCCCGACCGGCCCATGCGGTTGCGATAACCCGAGAGATAGGTGGCAAACCCCGCCTTGGCCGAGCCATAGACATAGTTACCGATCCGCCCGCGATCCCCCGCGACCGAGGCGATCCCCATCACCGCGCCGCATCCACGCGCCTCAAGCTGCGGGGCGATCTCGGTGAGAAACCGCGCCGGTCCGGTATAGCTGTCGATGATCACGCCCTCGATCAGCGAAGGATCGGCGTCGATGGCGCTCTGCTCGGGCATCGAGCCCGTGAAAACCGCGACATTGACCGCGCCGACGAGGCCCTTGGCCCGCTCGAGGATCGGCCCGAACGTGGCGGGATCGCGCATATCTATCGGCATCACCTCCGCCATCTCGGCCCCCCGCGCGCGGCAATCGGCGGCGGTCGCCTCGATATCGTCGAGCCTGCGGCCGCAGAGGATCAGGCCGCTGCCCGCCTCCGCCTCGGCCTGTGCAAAGGCCCGCGCCATGGCCGAAGTGGCCCCGAGGATGATCCATGTCTCGTTCATTCGCTCCCCCTGAGCCCTAGTCGTCGTGTCATGTCTGTCTCGAATATCCGGCCCGGATCGGCCTTGTCCGCCGCCGCGCGCCACTTGCCGAGGTCGGGATACATCGCCCCGATCTGCCCGGCCCGCGCCAGCGAATCCTTCGCCAGATAGATGCGCCCGCCGGCCTCGGCGGTCATGTCGATGAGCCGTTCGATCAGGCCCGCCGCGCGTCCCCGGTTGGGGAAGTCTACCGCGAGCGTATAGCCCTCCGTCGGAAACGACAGATACCCCGCCCGCCCCGGCCCCATCCGCTTGAGCACCGCCAAAGGCGAGGCAAGGCCCGCGCCTGCAATCTCCTGCATCATGGCCTTGAGCTGCCCCTTGGCGGCCTCAGGCACAACGCATTGAAACTGGTGAAAGCCCCGCTTGCCGTAAAGCCGGTTCCAGTCGTGGATCCGGTCGAGCGGAAAGAAGAATTCGGCCATCGGCCGGACGGCTGTGCGCCCCTCCGCCGGAACCCGCCGGAAATAGAGCGCATTGAAAGCTTTGACGACAGGCGCCGAAAGCGCAAAGCCCGGCGCATCCATAGGCACCTTCGGCCCATGCGCGGCCGCCGGTTTGTGCGTGGCGCAAAGCTCTGCCTCCTCGAGAATCCCCCGCCCCATCGCCGCGCCGGTCGCGGTGGCATCAATCCAGCTCACGCAATAGGTGGCCCCGCTCGCATCCAGCATGGCCAGATGCTCGTCCCAGCCCTCGGCCCGCCGCTCGCGCACCTCCATCGTGGTGCCGGGCGTCCGCACCAACTGCAGCGTCGCCCTGGTAATGATCCCCGTCTGCCCGAGGCCCCCCATCGTCGCCTGCCAAAGCGCCCGATTGCGCGGCGTGATCCGCTCCTCGCCACCCGCCTGCCGCAGGCTGACCGCCGTTACATGGGCGCCAAAGCTGCCCGCATGGTGATGGTTCTTGCCATGCACATCCATGGCAATCGCGCCCCCCACCGTGGCAAAGCCCGTGCCCGGCATCACCGCCGGCATCCAGCCCTGCGGCGCGAAAACCCGAAGGAGCGTCCCGATCGTCACCCCCGCCTCGACCTCGACCTTGCCGCTCGCCGGATCAAACGACAGGATCCGGTCAAGCCGCGTCATATCGATCGCCCGCCCGCCCCCGTTCAGCGCCGCATCGCCATAAGACCGCCGCCCGCCGATCGCAGGCGCCAAGTCCTCCGGCAGATCGCCCATCCGCTCTGGCCGCGCCACCTCGGCCTCGGCCTGCAGGGCGCGGCCCCAACCAGCCACGCACTCCTCTTTCCAGCGCATCAGGCGGCCCCCTTCAGCGAGGCGCGCTCGGCAAACGGGAAGACGATCACCCCGATGCCGATGGCAAACCACAAAGTCGTCAGACGGATCACCGCCGTCGCCGGTACTGAGACCTCGAGCGGAACACCCTGCAGCGACAAAAGCGCAATCATCGCCGCCTCAGCCCCGCCCACACCCCCCGGTGCGCCGGTCAGGCCGCCCGCAAGGGTCGAGAAGGTAAAGATCGTCACAGCGGTCCAAAACCCGACCCCGGCCCCCATCCATTCCAGCAGCAGGTGAAACGCATAGCCCTCGGCCAGCCAACCCACAGCCCCGAGGCCTATAGCCGCCGCCGCCACAGAAGGCGTCGAAAACCGTGCCAACGACCGCGCGGCATGGCGAAATCGCGCCATCAGCCGCGGCAAAAGCCCCGTCGCCCGATAGGTCACCGTAACAATCCCCGCCAAAAGGCGCGGGCGCGTAGCCACATAGGCCAGAACGAGCGCTACAATCACCACTGGCCCCGCAAACCGGATGCCCCCGGCTCCAAGGCCAATGCCCAAGGCCAGCAAAAGCGCCATCGTCGCCAGATCCGAGGCCCGGTCCATCAACACAAGCGGCGCGGTCCGCTCGACCGGCCACCCCGTCTCGCGCCTCAGCCACCGCATCCGCACCAATTCGCCCACCCGCCCCGGCGTCACCGACATGGCAAAGCCGCCGAGGAAATGCCGAAGATCCTGCAGAATAGTGGTTTCAAGTCCGAGCCGCCGCGCCAGAAGATGCCATCGCAATCCGCGAAAAACATAGTTCACAAGGCTCAGCCCCAAGAGCACGCCAATCTGCC
>JAHEBR010000014.1 GCA_024642185.1 Marivivens sp.
AGAACGCTCGCCCATTCCTCGTCCGACATCCGCATGAAGAGGTTGTCCTTGGTGATGCCCGCGTTGTTGACGAGGATGTCAACGCCGCCCATCGCCTCGGCCGCCTGTTTGGGCAGGGCCTCGACCGCCGCCGCGTCCGACAGGTTGCAGGGCAGAACGTGAACCCGCCCTCCCAGTTCCGCCGCCAGCGCCTCCAGAGGCTCCACGCGCGTGCCCGAAATCGCCACCGTGGCCCCGGCCCCGTGCAGAGCCTTGGCAATAGCCGACCCGATTCCCCCCGAAGCGCCGGTCACCAGCGCGGTCTTGCCTGTCAGATCAAACATATTCTGTCCTTCCTCGTCCTTTTCTCTGGCCGATCAGCCGTTCAGGGCTTCGACCGCCGCCTTCACATCCTCGGGCGTCCCGATGGCCCGCGTGGCAATTTCGGGTGCGATCCGGCGGATCATCCCCGAAAGGGCCTTGCCTGCGCCAATCTCCCACGCCTCGGTCACACCCTTGGCTGCCATCCATGCCACACTTTCGCGCCAGCGGACGGCGCCCGTCACCTGCTGCACCAGAAGCGAGCGAATTGCGGCAGGCTCAGACACTTCCGAGGCGATCACATTTGCCACAACAGGCACGACGGGCTCGTTGATTTCCACGTTGTCGAGAGCTTCGGCCATGACACGTGCCGCCGGCGCCATCATTTCGCAATGGAACGGCGCAGAGACCGGCAACAGAAGCGCCCGTTTGGCTCCCTTGGCCTTGGCAATCTCAACTGCACGCTCGACCGCCTCGCGGTGGCCCGAAACCACAACCTGTGCCGGATCGTTGTCGTTGGCGGCCTGACAGACCTGCCCCTGCGCTGCCTCTTTGGCCACTTCCGTCGCCGCAGAAAAATCAAGACCAAGGAGCGCCGCCATCGCGCCCACACCCACCGGAACGGCTTCCTGCATTGCGATGCCGCGTGTCCGCAAAAGCCGCGCCGCATCGCTCACCGAAATCGCCCCGGCCGCCGCCAAGGCCGAATATTCCCCAAGGGAGTGCCCTGCCACATAGGACGCGGCACCGATCGCAATCCCTTCTGCCTCAAGCGCACGCATCACGGCAAGCGAGGTCGCCATCAGCGCCGGCTGGGCATTACGGGTGAGCGTCAACTCGGCAATGTCGCCTTCCCAGATCAGCGAGGAAAGACTTTCGCCCAACGCTGCATCGACCTCGTCAAAGACGGCCTTCGCGGCTGGATAGGCCTCGGCCAGCCCCTTGCCCATTCCAATGGCCTGAGCGCCCTGCCCCGGAAAAACGAATGCCCGCATGGTGATCTCCCTCGTTTGCTTATCCCTGCTCTACCCTGCCCGTTTCCCCACGACAAGAAACCCCGTTCAAAACGGGGCTCTTCGGGTGGGCTGGAGTATTGGTGCGACCTAGCGCCGCCCTTGAGCCTGGCGCTGGTTGGCCGCCAAAAGATCGCGGCCCAGCCGATTGCGCAATTGCTCCAGGTGTTCGGTCGGACCGACTGCGACAAGCATCACCTTGGGCGTGTTCAGGAACCGCAGAAGAAGAGCTGTCTCGCCGCTGTCCGCATTGGTGCGGTCGAGAAAGACGCCACCGATCATGTCGAAACGAAGTTTGCTGATCAAAGAAGTCCGGCCAGCACTGTTGCGAACAATCTCGCGAATTTCGCCCAGTTTTGTGTCTACCTGAATTTCGGTCCGCACGCCACGGCTGGCATACCAGATAAGCACGCTGGCGATCCCGCCCAGCACAGTGCTCAAGCCGAACTTCATCGCCATCACATCGCTGGCAACACTTGCCCCCGGCAAAAGCCAAAGCCCGATTGAGGCAACCATGAACGCCATGCCAGCAACCCAGCTTGCGGTCTGGCCGACCTCGGCCCAGCGACGGTCGGCAAGCGGAGACGCGATGATATATCCCCAGTAGGCATCGCTCACGTCGACAGAGGGCGAAACAACTCCTCCGTTGGCAAGATAGAGCGTAGCTTTCCGCGGGTGATCTGTTGAAGCGACTGACATACTGGGGGCACTCCCTTTGCCGGATGCTTCTATTTGCGGTAATAATTTGGGCGATTTGCAGGCAAGGTCTTGGCCTTGGCCGCACAAGTTTGAGACAATCCTGTGCGCTCGCGCGACTGAAGATCGGAAGCAGGACCGGCCAGACGCGGGCGGCACCGCCGCATCCAAGAATGCCGGGAAGCTTCAAGTTTTAAGGCCGGTTTGCCCTTGCCTTGGCAGCCCGCCTCTGTATAAGGCCCCATCCTTCCGCGATGTCTTAGAACCGCGCAGTCTCTCGTGGATGGGGTGCGGAAGGTCTAACGCCCCGTCCTTTGAAATGCGCCGCAGAAATGAATGGAGCACACATGCCGCTTTACGAGCATGTCTTTATCTCGCGTCAGGATCTGTCCAACGCGCAGGCCGAAAGCCTCATCGAACATTTCTCGACCGTGCTTGCCGACAACGGCGGCAAGGTTGTCGAGAATGAATACTGGGGCGTCAAGACGATGGCCTACAAGATCAACAAGAACCGCAAGGGCCACTATGCCTACCTCCGCACCGACGCCCCCGCGGCGGCCGTTCTGGAGATGGAGCGCCTGATGCGCCTTCATGACGACGTGATGCGCATTCTGACCATCAAGGTCGACGCCCACGAAGAAGGCCCCTCGGTTCAGATGCAAAAGCGCGACGAGCGCGACCGTGGCGATCGTGGTGACCGCCCCGAGCGCCGTGAACGCCGCTAAGTTGATCGCGAAAGGATACTAAGTCATGGCTACCAAACCGTTTTTCCGTCGTCGCAAGTCTGATCCGTTCGAGGGCGAAGGCGCCCCGGTGATCGACTACAAAGACACCCGTCTTCTGCAGCGTTACATCTCCGAGCGTGGCAAGATCGTCCCCGCCCGTATCACCGCCGTCGGTGCCAAGAACCAGCGCAAGCTCGCCCAGGCGATCAAGCGTGCCCGGTTCCTTGCCCTTCTGCCCTACGCCGTGAAGTAAGGAGTTCTCAGATGGACGTTATTCTTCTCGAACGCGTGGCCAAGCTCGGCCAGATGGGCGAAGTCGTCAAAGTCAAAGACGGCTACGCACGCAACTTCCTCCTGCCGCAAGGCAAGGCCCTGCGCGCCAACGCATCCAACATCGCCAAGTTCGAATCCGACAAGGCGCAACTCGAAGCCCGCAACCTCGAGACCCGCAAAGAGGCCGAAAGCCTCGGCGGCAAGCTCGACGGTCAGGTCTTCGTGGTGATTCGCTCGGCTTCCGACGGCGGCTCGCTCTACGGCTCTGTCACCCCGCGTGACGCCGCCGACGCGGCCACCGAGGCTGGCTTCACCGTTGATCGCAAGCAGATCGTGCTGACCGGCCCGATCAAGGATCTCGGTCTGCACACCGTCAGCGTCGTGCTGCACCCCGAAGTCACTGTCTCGATCTCGCTCAACGTGGCTCGTTCGACCGAAGAAGCCGAACTTCAGGCTTCGGGCAAGTCGATCCAGGAACTGGCCGCCGAGGAAGAGGCTGCTGCCGATTTCGAAATTCAGGAGCTCTTTGACGACCTCGGTAGCGCGGCCACCGAAGACGACGAAGCCTGATCTTCGCACCGGAAATGAAAAAGGGCCGCGGATTTCCGCGGCCCTTTTTCTTTGCCTAGCGTCCGGCGGAGTTACTTGAAGGTCTCCAGCGACAGGATCGCATCACAATAGTTGCCATCGTAGGTGCCAACCCAGACGTCGAGATAGCCTTCGGCTGGCCGAGTCAGAACGATCTTGGGATCAAGGTCCCCATTGTCGTCGTCGTCATAATACCAGTTTACCGAAGCCGTATTGATCAAGAGCGCGGAATCGCAAGCGCTGGCCACGCTGATCACCAACTGGTAGCCAGCCATTTTCGACAACTCGAAGGTGAAATCTGGCGTCGTCGGGAAATATCCTGCTCCCCGATCCGTCCCGGGCTTGATGCTCGGGCAATCCCAAATGTAGTTGTCGCCCCCCGCTACGACGTTGAAATCTCGCCGGGTGTAGAGATCGGCGCCCGTCGCCTGATAGGACTCGCCCCACTGATTAAAATCGGGGCAGGCCTCGGCAGCAGCAGCCAAGCCAAAAACCAGGCCACAAACAAGGAATATTGATTTCATATCAGGCTCCAACGTTGATTTTTCCAAACTCTAGACCCACCGTCACGTCGAGCAAAGAGGAACCTAAAAAAAAGGGCGCCCCGAGGCGCCCTTTCCGTCCGGCATGACGCCAGAACTTATTCTTCGTCGAGAGCCTCGACAGCCTTCTGAAGCGCGTCCTTATCGACTTCTTTCTCGGCCACCTTGGCTTCGGCGAAGATGTGGTCGATGACCTTGTCTTCAAAGATCGGCGCCTGAAGCTGCTGGCGGAACTGGGCGTTCTTCTGAACGAAGTCGAAGAACTCACGCTCCTGGCCCGGATACTGGCGGGCCTGGTTCATGACGGCCTGGGTCAGCTCGGAGTCGCTCACCTTGATCTCGGCTTTCTGGCCGACATCGGCAAGCAGCAGGCCAAGCTTCACGCGGCGCACAGCGAGCTTGGTGTGCTCTTCCGTGGTTTCGATCGCTCCGTGATCGTGGCCGTGATGATCCGGGTTTTCCTCGTGCCACAGCTGGTGGGCGATCTGGCTCGCTTCGGCATCGACGAGCGACGCGGGAAGATCGAACTTGGCGGCCTTGTCGAGGGCATCGAGCAGCGCACGCTTGGCAACCGCACGCGCCGCACCGGTGTATTCGGCTTCAAGACGCTCCGAAATCTGGCCCTTGAGGCCGGCAAGATCCTCGGCGCCAAATTGCTTGGCGAGATCGTCGTTGATCTCGGCGGCCTTCGGCTCTTTCACGGCCTTCACGGTGCAGGTGAAGACAGCGGCTTTGCCGGCGAGGTTCTCGGCGCCATAGTTTTCCGGGAAGGTCACGTCCACGTCCTTCTCTTCGCCGGCCTTCACGCCAACGAGGCCGGCTTCAAAGCCGGGGATGAAGGAGTTGGAGCCCAGAACCAGCGGGTAATCCTCGGCCGAGCCGCCTTCGAAGGCTTCGCCGTCGACCTTGCCGACGAAATCGATCACAACCTGATCGCCGTCCTTGGCTTTGGAGCCCTTCTTGCGGTCTTCAAAGTTCTGCGCGGTCTTGGCGAGGTTCTCGAGGGCTTCGGTGACCGAAGCCTCATCGGCCTTCACGACCATGCGCTCGAGCTTGATTTTCTTGAAATCAACATCCGGAACGTCGGGCAGGGTCTCGTAGAGAACCTCGACGTGAACGTCGTCGCCTTCTTTCCAGTCTTCGTTGGTCATCTTCATCTCCGGCTGGGCGGCCGGACGGTGACCCGAAGATTCCAGATGGCTGTTGAGCGCACCGTCAATCGCGTCTTGCATGGCTTCGCCCAAGAGGCGCTGGCCATACTGCTTGCGCAGAAGCGCCATCGGCACCTTGCCCTTGCGGAAGCCCTTCATCTCGATCGTGGGCTGGGCCTCGATCAGCTTTTCATTGACCTTCGCGTCAAGTTCGCCCGCCGTCACAATGATGGCGTATCCGCGCTTGAGGCCTTCGTTCAGGGTCTCGGTGACCTGCATCTGTCGTCCTTCTTTCCTATCTGGTGCGGGTGGAGGGACTTGAACCCCCACGCCTTGCGGCGCCAGAACCTAAATCTGGTGCGTCTGCCAATTTCGCCACACCCGCATGATCAAAGGGGGCAGGTTTGCGCCCACCCCCGGATTGGGGCGGTGTCTATCAAAGCCAAGAAGAGGATGCGAGGGGAAAAACACCTGAATTTACAACGAAACAAATTGGCCACGAACCGAATTTCGCCACATTTGCACCCGAAATATGTCCGGGAAGACAAAGACGAGCGCTGCCATGCCCCTCCTTGCCGAAAAAATGCCGTCCGCCGAACATTTCGTAGCGGTCGAAACTACCGGGCTTATTGCTGGCACTCGTGTCATGACGATTGAAGGCGAGGTCCCGGTCGAGGATCTCGCGCCTGGGGCAAGGATCATCTCGCGTGATGCGGGTCTCGTTGTCCTGAGGGGGATAGAATCAGGCTGGACCAAGCTTGCGCCGATTGCGGTCAAGGCCGGAGCCCTCGGCCATACACGCCCGCGCCGCGATATGCTCGTGCCGCCCCAAGCTCTCTTCCATCTGCGCGACTGGCGGGCCGAGGTTTTGATCGGGTCGACCTATGCCCTGGTCCCATCAAAGCTGATGATCGACGATGATTTCGTATTTCGGCGTAGCGAGGTGCGGCTGAAGGTCTTTGAATTGATGTTCGAGCGCCAGCACATCATCTATGCCGACGGAATCGAGATCGCGACGGCAGCTGTCTGAGACTAGGCACCAAGTTCACGCAAGATTGCCGGCAAGGCTTCGGGGATATCTTCGGCGATGAGGCCCGCACCGAGACGCCGACCCGCCTCCTGATGAAGCCAAACGGCAGTGCAAGCCGCCACCTCCGGCAAAAGACCTCGCGCCATGAGACCCGCAATCATACCGGCCAGAACATCGCCAGAGCCGGCCGTAGCGAGCCAAGGCGCGGCCCGGTCATAGAAGGCCCCACCGATCCAAACCCGCCCGTCTGGCGCTGCAACGACCGTATCTGGCCCTTTCAGAACCACAGTGCATCCCACCCGCTTGGCCGCAGCCTGCACCCTTTCGGCCTTGTCCGGTCCGGTTAGATCAGGAAACAGCCGCGCAAACTCGCCCTCGTGGGGCGTCAGCACACAACCTTCATGCAACCTCGCCTCAAAGCCGCCGTCGGACGCCAGCAGCGTGAGTGCATCGGCGTCAAGCACCACAGGAACCCTGCGCCCATACCGCCGAAAATGGGCCGCGATCTGCGCGTCGGTGCCGTCAATCAGGGGCGCATCGGGCGGCAGGATCCAATCGAGCGCCGCTCCAACCAATCCGGCTGCACCTCTATCCAGCCCAAGCCCCGGCCCAAGGCAAAGCGCGGTTATCCGAGGATCTGAGAGCGCCATCTGCAAACTCTCGCCCTCGTCAATCTGCCAGAGCATGATCGCATCTAGCCGCGCGGCGTTCTCGAGCAGCGCCTCCTCAGGCGCTCCGACCGTGACCAGCCCCGCCCCGACCCTGAGCGCCCCTCGCGCCGCCAGCCGCGCCGCGCCGCCTTTGGCCGGTCCGCCCGCTATGACCAACGCATGACCGTGTCCGTATTTATGCCCATGCACCGCCTTGCCAAGCCGCGCGGCAACCGGCGGCTCGATCAGCCGGACCACATCGTCTCCACCGGGCAGACCGACCCCGATGGGAACGACCACCAACCTGCCCGACCGCTCCGGCAACTCGCCGCTATAGTGCCCCAGCCGAGGCGCCTCGAACGTCACCGTCAGGTCTGCGGAGAGGTGTTTGGGATAGCCGTCCGACCCATCCGGCAAATGCCCGGTATCGCTCGAAAAACCGGACAAAAGATCGACCGCTACGAGCCGCGTCTGGGCTGACCGGCGTTCAAGCTTGGCGAGCGCAGTAAGGAAATCTCCTGTTACAGGCCGCGCCAGCCCCGTGCCAAAGAGGGCATCGACGACTACATCCTCTCCGCTTGGTCCAAACTCAGCCAAAGAAAGAGCCCCACCGGGCCAGCGCCGATAGGCCGCCAGCGCATCCACTGGCAGCCGCTCGGGATCGCCGCCGAAATAGGCGGTCACCGCCCATCCAAGCTCTGCCAAGAGCCGCGCAACGATAAAACCGTCCCCGCCGTTGTTGCCCGGCCCACACAGGACCGCCGCCTTGGCCTGCGCCGAAGCCAGAATCGGCCATTCGGCGCAAATCGCCTCGAAAATGCCGCGTCCCGCGCGCTCCATAAGCATCGCGCCGGTCACTCGGCCTGACTCGATTGCCCTGCGCTCAACCGCGCGCATTTCCGACGCTCTCAGCAAAACGCTCATGCAAACCGCTCCAAAGTTTTCATTCCGCCCGCTTTCGCGCCTATCTGCCCAAATTTTGTGCAAACCGGTAATTTTGACCCTGACGGAGCCCTCCTCGCCACCCTAGCCAATTGTTCCCCCTCAAGAGAAGTGGTCACTCGCCTTGAACCGCTCATTAGGGGGAGTCGAAGTCCATGAAGAAGATCGAAGCGATCATCAAGCCTTTCAAACTCGACGAAGTGAAAGAGGCGCTTCAGGAGGCCGGCGTTCAAGGCCTCAGCGTCGTCGAAGTCAAAGGTTTCGGCCGCCAGAAGGGCCATACCGAGCTCTATCGCGGCGCCGAATATGTCGTCGACTTCCTACCCAAGGTGAAGATCGAGGTCGTCCTGTCGGACGATCAGGTCGACGCCGCCATCGCCGCCATCATCGGCGCTGCCAAGACCGACAAGATCGGCGACGGCAAGATTTTCGTCTATCCCGTCGAACAAGCCATTCGCATCCGCACCGGTGAAACCGGTGACGATGCCGTCTAATCACCCGGAATTCATCTCGGAAGGACCCATCTGATGAACAACGCTGACGTTCTCAAACTGATCAAGGACGAGGAGATCGACTATGTCGACATCCGCTTCACTGATCCCAAAGGCAAGCTCCAGCACGTGACCGTGGTCTCCGACCTCGTCGACGAAGACTTCCTCGAAGAAGGCTTCATGTTCGACGGCTCGTCGATCGCCGGCTGGAAATCGATCGACCAGTCCGACATGAAACTGATGCCGGATGCCTCCTCGGCCTATGTCGATCCCTTCTACGCCGAAAAGACCCTGTGCATTCACTGCGACGTGGTCGAGCCCGACACAGGCGAGGTCTATCCGCGCTGCCCGCGTCAGACCGCCAAGAAGGCCGAAGCCTATCTCAAGTCGTCCGGTATCGGCGACACCGCCTATTTCGGGCCCGAGGCCGAATTCTTCCTCTTCGACGATGTGCGCTATTCGGTCACCCCGTCGAAGGTCTCGTTCCAGATCGACAGCGAAGACGCTGCCTGGAACACCGATACCGAATATCAGGCCGGCAACCTCGCCCACCGTGCCATGCACAAGGGCGGCTACTTCCCGGTCAACCCGGTCGATGCCAGCCAGGACATCCGCTCGGAAATGCTCTCGACCATGAAGCGCATGGGCATCAAGGTCGACAAGCATCACCACGAGGTCGCCACTGCCCAGCACGAGCTTGGCATGATCTTCGGCGGTCTTGTTGAGCAGGCCGACAACATCCAGAAGTACAAATACGTCATCCACAACGTCGCCGCCGCCTATGGCAAAACCGCGACCTTCATGCCCAAGCCCATGAAGGGCGACAACGGCTCGGGGATGCACGTCAACATGTCGATCTGGAAAGACGGCAAGCCGCTCTTCTCGGGCGACAAATATGCCGATCTTTCGCAGGAAGCGCTCTATTTCATCGGCGGCATCCTCAAGCACGCCAAGGCGCTCAACGCGATCACCAACCCCTCGACCAACAGCTACAAGCGCCTGATCCCCGGCTTCGAGGCCCCCGTTCTGCGCGCCTATTCGGCCCGCAACCGCTCGGGCTGCGTCCGGATCCCGTGGACCGAATCGCCCAAGGCCAAGCGCGTCGAAGCCCGTTTCCCCGATCCGGCAGCGAACCCCTATCTGGCCTTTGCGGCCCTGATGATGGCCGGCCTCGACGGTATCAAGAACAAGATCGACCCGGGCGCCGCTTCGGACAAGGATCTCTACGATCTGCCGCCCGAAGAGCTGGCCCAGATCCCGACCGTCTGCGGCTCGCTTCGTGAGGCCCTCGAAGAGCTCGAGAAGGATCACGAGTTCCTGCTCGCCGGCGATGTCTTCACCCGCGACCAGCTCGATGGCTACATCGCGCTCAAGTGGGAAGAGGTCTATGCCTTCGAGCACACCCCGCACCCGATCGAATACCAGATGTATTACAGCTGCTGATCGGCAGATCAATCTCAGCAAAAAGGCGCCCGCGGGCGCCTTTTTCGTTTCGCGCAACCGGCTCGCCGTCCAAGTTTCGACTTATTCGGGCGCAACCTGCCTGAAAATGTCCAATTTACCCCGTATTCCCCCCACATTCTCGGCGTTGAATGATCCTGAACCACTCCGTTAGGATTCTTGTGATGAACGACCATCCGACCAGCACGATTGCCGCACTTTGCTATGCCAAGGCGAGCGATCTGGATTTCCGGTCCCTCGTCGACGAGCTCGGGCAGGCCCTTTCCGATCACGAGGGGATTTCCTGCACGAAGATGTCGAAATACGAGGATTTCGTTGTCTTTGACCTGACGACAGTGCGAATTTGCCTCGCATACGCCGATTTCAAGCGCGATTTCCCCGATCTGCCCGAGGCCCAGCGCTATGCCTCCGCGGTGATCGTGTCGATCGGCTCAAGCCCAGAATCCCAAGAACGCTGTCCGCTGTTCCTGCATCGGCAAGACGTATGCCGCGGCCTCGTAGAGCGGATCGAGGCCCAGCATACGTCTGATCGCTTCCTCTGGCTCGAGCTTGATCAGGTTTTCGACGAAAACGTCTTCGACACGGTTCTGGAAAAGATTTGGCCGGCCTTGGCCGAAGCCGCAACTGAAGAAGAGTATGAAGACGTCGTCATCGCTCCTGAGCCGCTGGTCGCCGCCGCCAAAACACCGAGCCGCCGGCGCTCTCCGCAGGTGGATCCCGATTCAATCTTGCCAACGCTCGAGCGTCGCTTCGATGCCGAGCTTGAAGCGCGAATGGTCGCCTCGGATGAAGTCCAGACCAGTTTGCCTGATCCCTCTCGTGCGCGCCCGCGCCCAACACATCCGGCGGCAATGGCCGATGCACCGCGCCGTGGACGCGAGGTCGCAGCGCCGACAGAGACGGATCTGCCTGATTTCGACAGCTTGAGCCCCTTCAACGAAGGCGCATTCCACGCCTCCGTCCGGTCGGCACTCTATGATCCGGTTGAGAAATCGGCTGCCAAGGCTGTAATTGCAGAGCGTTCACTTCAGGAACGCGCGGCAATCTATGCGGTGAACGCTTCTGTCGTCGCCCTGTCGCTGCCCGTTGGGGTGGCCATGATGGCCTATTCGGCAATGGGCAAGGAAGACCTGAACAACTCGGCCCGCGCGCTCGCAGTTACCGGAGCGCTGATCGGCATTGCCCAGACCAGCATCGGCAACGGTGTTCTGTCGTTCCTGATCTGATCAGGCGCCGACGCGCCGCACCATCGTCGTCTGGATGGAAAACACCACGGCTCCCGTCCCCGGGAGCCGCAATACTGTTTGGCGCTCGCTTCGTTCGTAGGGGCTTTGTGGATCGCCCACAGGGCGCGGGTTTGCTTCCGTATGCGGCTGATAAAGGTCCGACAGATCATAGCGCAGGTGATTGGCCCGCCAGACCGGCCGCCCCGGCTGCACCCCGTCGAATAGCCGTTGCACCCGCGCCGCGATCCCCGCGTCATAGCTTGGCACCGGAATGTGGATCGAGGTGAGCGGCCGGCCGATCTTTTCGGAAAGCGTCCAGGCGGACGGAAAGCACAGGAGGGCCGCTGTCAGAACGTGCTCGTCCCCCTGCTTCTGCAGAATGCAGAAATCCTCCTGAACAAGGCGCGAGAGCGTGAGCAAGGGCGCATGGGTGTCGATCGTGACAAGCCGATTATCGGGCCGACGCACCCCCTCGCCTTCCATGCGGTAGCGCGGGTTCAGCGCCAGCTCGGCCATGACCACGGTCAGAAGCTCGCTCGCCGCCGCCTTCGCCTCTGGCAGCATCGCCACAACCCTTTCGGGCATCTCCGCGATCAACCGCGCCTTCTCGGCCAACTGGCCCGCAAAGGCCTCATCCTGCCGCAGCCATTCGCCGGGTTTCACCGGCTGCATGGCCGGCAACCGCGCCGCGGCGGCGGCGCGTTGCTCTTCGGGAAGGGCGGTCTGGAGGATCGGATTCTGTTGCATCCCCTCTTTCACCGCATCCGCCGTGGAGAATCCACACCCGGAAATGTCGATTTCGTGCCGGACAGCCGCGGCGCAGCGTCTCAGCATGGGCCAAACCCGCACGGAGCCCCCGATGGACACCCCCTACCGCGAACGCCGCAAGATTGATCCCACCCGCGGCGCCCGCCTTGCCGATGGCACCCCGAACGACAATGACCGGATGGAGATCGGGCCGACCCAACTCGCCTTCGCGGAGTGGACTGCCGCCGGCCTCGTCCCCCCTGATCTCGAACGGATGCGCGCCTTCCGGCATATGCGCCTCGTCGATGCGGTGAACGCCCGCGACTATGGCGCGATCCTGATGTTCGACCCCCTCAACATCCGCTACGCGACCGATTCGACCAACATGCAGCTTTGGAACACCCACAACGCCTTCCGCGCCTGCATGGTCTGCGCCGATGGCTATATGGTGGTCTGGGACTACAAGAACGCCATGTTCCTCAGTAAATTCAACCACTTGGTGAAGGAACAACGCAGCGGCGCCGATTTCTTCTATTTCGACCGGGGCGACAAGATCGAACCGGCGGCCGACCTTTTCTCCAACGAAGTGCGCCAGATCCTCAAGGAACACGCCGGCGGCAATCTGCGGATCGGTGTCGACAAGGTGATGATCCACGGGCTTCGCGCGCTTGAGGCTTGCGGCCTCACCGTTCTGCCCGGCGAGGAACTGACTGAGAAGGCCCGCTCGATCAAAGGCCCCGACGAGATCCTCGCCATGCGCTGCGCCAGCCACGCCTGCGAAACCGCCGTGGCCGAGATGGAGCGCGCGGCGCGCGCGGGCGTTCCGGGCGGGCATATGTCGGAAGACGATATCTGGGCGGTGCTGCACGCCGAAAACATCCGCCGCGGAGGCGAGTGGATCGAAACCCGCCTTCTGGCCTCCGGCCCCCGCACCAACCCGTGGTTTCAGGAATGCGGGCCGAGGATCGTTCAAGAGAATGAGATCGTCGCTTTCGACACCGACCTCGTCGGCGCCTATGGCATCTGTGTCGATATCAGCCGCACATGGTGGATCGGCGATCAAAAGCCCCGCCCCGACATGATCGAAGCCATGAAGATCGGCGTCGATCACATCGCCCATAACATGAGCCTTCTGGCCCCCGGTGTCTCGATCCGCGACCTCACCTTCAAATCCCACAAGCTGCCGCAAATCTATCAGGAACAGAAATACGGCTGCCTGATGCACGGGGTGGGCCTGTGCGACGAGTGGCCGCTTGTGGCCTACGAGAGCAACTTCGTTGAAGGCGCCTTCGATTACGAGCTTGAGCCGGGGATGTGCCTTTGCGTCGAGGCGCTGATCAGCCCCGAGGGCGGCGATTTCTCGATCAAGCTCGAAGATCAGGTGGTGATCACCGAGACAGGCTATGAAAACCTGACCCGCTATCCCTTCGACGCAGCGCTGCTCGGCGCCTAGGCGCGGGTATAGACTGTGACCGAGGTGTAATCCTTGCGCGGGCCCTTCACGGTCCAGATCGCGCGCCACTCGGGCCAGCCGGTGAAATCATATTCGACACGGTAAAGATCAGAGCCGCAGGGATGGTCGGTGCCCTTGCCATGCCCTGCGGGGGTAAAGGCATGAAAGGCGCGCCCGTCGGTAAAGGCCACGGCAACCTGCCCGCCCTCAAAGGCCCAGCGATACCCGCGCGAGGCCTCGACCGGCGCGCTTTCGCCAATTCGAAGCTCTCCGGCCTCGTGATACTCAAGCCCCGCGTCGCCACGGCTGGTCAACTCTGCCTTGCCACTGAGTTCGCCCATCTGCTTGAGACGCCGGTCTTCGATTTCCCTGCTGATAATCCAGGTGCCGAGAAAGTCACTCGCGCTGAGTGGCCGCATTCGCTTCTCCCCACAGAGCCAGGCGTCGAATCAGATGAGATCGCCCCTGCCCTCTGAACGCTCAAGTATCGCGCCCTGACCCCAGCCGCAACGAACCATTCAAGAGAGGGAAATCGCCGCAGGCGGCCCATCGGCCTTGTGACCCGCAGCCCCGCGCTCTAAGAGGCAGGCAAGCTTCATTTCCCGAAAAAGGCCGCGCCATGATCCCCCGCTATGCCCGCCCCGAAATGACCGCCATCTGGTCGCCCGAAACCAAGTTCCGCATCTGGTACGAGATCGAGGCGCACGCCTGCGACGCGCAGGCCGAGCTGGGCGTGATCCCCAAAGAAAGCGCCGCGGCGGTCTGGCGGGCCAAGGATGTCGAGTTTGACGTGGCCCGCATCGACGAGATCGAGGCCGTCACCAAGCACGACGTCATCGCCTTCCTCACCCACCTTGCCGAACACATCGGCTCGACCGAGGCGCGGTTCGTTCATCAGGGGATGACCTCGTCCGACGTTCTGGACACGACCCTCAACGTCCAGCTTGTCCGCGCCGCGGATATTCTTCTGGCCGACATGGACAAGGTCCTCGCCGCGCTGAAAAAGCGCGCCTTCGAGCACAAGGACACCGTCCGCATCGGCCGCAGCCACGGCATCCATGCCGAGCCGACCACCATGGGCCTGACCTTCGCCCGCTTTTACGCCGAGATGGACCGGGGCAAGACCCGCCTTCTGGCCGCCCGCGAAGAGATCGCCACCGGCGCGATTTCGGGCGCTGTCGGCACCTTCGCCAATATCGACCCGGCGGTGGAAGAGCACGTCTGCAAGATGCTCGGCCTGCGCCCCGAGCCGATCAGCACGCAGGTGATCCCGCGCGACCGCCACGCGATGTTCTTTGCCACCCTCGGCGTCATCGCCTCCTCGATCGAGAACGTCGCCATCGAGATCCGCCATATGCAGCGCACCGAGGTTCTGGAAGCGGAAGAGTTCTTCTCGCCCGGCCAGAAGGGCTCGTCGGCCATGCCGCACAAGCGCAATCCGGTCCTGACCGAAAACCTCACCGGCCTTGCCCGCCTTGTCCGCATGACCGTGGTGCCGGCGATGGAAAACGTGGCGCTCTGGCACGAGCGCGATATCTCGCACTCCTCGGTCGAGCGCGGCATCGCGCCGGATGCGACCATCACCCTCGACTTTGCGCTCAACCGGCTTGCCGGCGTCATTGAAAAGCTTGTCGTCTATCCCGAAAACATGCTGCGCAACATGAACAAGTTCCGCGGCCTCGTGATGAGCCAGCGCGTGCTTCTTGCCCTGACCCAAGCCGGCGTCAGCCGCGAGGACGCCTACCGCCTCGTTCAGCGCAACGCCATGAAGGTCTGGGAACAGGGCAAGGACTTCAAGGAAGAGCTCCTTGCCGATGCCGAAGTGACGGCGGCCCTGTCTCCTGCCGAGATCGAAGAGAAATTCGACCTCGGCTATCATACCAAACACGTCGATACGATCTTCGCCCGCGTCTTCGGCAAGGGCTAGGGTTTGCCGGGGGGCGATGCCCCCCGCTTCGCATCAAGCGTTCGGCGCCGCGTGAACCGGCTGGCGGCCCTGAGGCATATGGGTCGCCGCGGGGGTATGCTGCCGGGGCTGCGCGCCAGTTGCCGACATACTTAGAACCGCATAGCGCCGACCATCTCCTTCGTTGAGATAGGGCTCGCCGATCCGCTCGGCATCGAACCCAAGCTGCCGCAGCGCCCGCATCAGCGAAATCGGCGACAGCGACATGAGCCGCGTCGCACCGTTCCTCGCGGCCACATCAATCAAGCCTCCGACGATGAGCGACAAGCACTCGCTGCGATCGATCTGGGTATCGACATCATCCGATATGACAAGACGTGTGCATTCCCACATTTGAGCATTGGCAACATCCGATGGCATGACCTCGGCAGGAATATCGACCAGTTTGCCGGCAAAGGCATCGCGAAGCATATAGGTATGCTGCCCCCAGGTTGCGGTCGTTGCCATGGCGCGGGCGCCGCCGACGACCTGCCCATCCCGAAGCACCAAGGAATAGTGGGCAGTTGGGTTGTCGTATTGGTCCATCTCCACCTTGTCATTGTGGGGGATGTCCCAACCGAGCGTATCGACAAAGAAGCGCTTTCGTAGGGCGAGGTAGTCGAAGTAAGCGCCGCCGAACATATGCATCGTCGACATATCGAATGTGATGTTTTCCATGGGTCTCTCCTCTTGGGTTACTAGTTGTACATTCGATACAACTTTAACGAGAAATGACCATTTTGTGGAGTTTCCACGACCGCGCACCAATAGACGGTACTGGCCCGAATTTGGGTCAGCCCGGAAACATGGCAAAATTCAGATTTCTAGATGAGTCCAAACTCCGAAGCCATCGCGGCGGCCTGAGCCCCCGTCTGCGCTCCGAGTTTCAGCTTTGCGTTCTTCAAACGCTGCTTGACCGCGCCCTCAGACACGCCAAGCTCAAATGCTATCTGTTTGACTCGCAAGCCATCTCTGACCATCCGCAGCGCCTCAAGCTCTGCAAGTGTAAGGTTGCTGGGCGGTGCTTTTTCGGTATGCAAACGCTGGATATGACCGCGCAAAAGATCGATTTCGCACTGGGTAAACTCGCGATCCGAACGCGCGAATGTCCCAAAAGAGCGCTGACCTTCGGGGTTGTTGTCAAAGACGCTGACCGCCACGCCGTAGCGCAGACCATAACCTTCAGCCTTGGCTAGAACCCCTCTTACGTCGTCAAAGTCGATCTCGCTCCAACGGATTGTGCCGGTTTTGGAATAAACCCAGCGAATCACGGGGTCGGCCATCATGTAGCGTTCGGCGGTATAGTGGCTTACCCAATCAGTCGGCAGCGCATTGATTTCTTCCAGCGGAAAAGCAAAGCCAACACGCAGGGCAAGATAATATCCAGCCGGAGCGATTTCGCTCAAATCGTTAATGGCAATTCTTTGAAGCATCATCCTGTCGAAACGCATCACTATGGAACTGCACTAAAGTCTAGTGCCATCCTGTCATTTTGGGTCTTATATCCGAAGAAAGCTATGCTACCTATATATCATCAAGCAACCTAAAAGCGAGTAAACAGGGTTTTGTCAGCCACTCAAACAGAAATCCGCTCGGTCTTGTCTGATTTGATGATTTTGGCGCCAACCGGCTATGCCGCAGCGCTTCACATCAATTTCACGACACCGGCATTTCTCTTTCAGACCTACCCGTCTGACTGGCTGGCGATCTATTCGCAGCAGGGGTTGGTTATGAAAGACCCGACGGTTCTGTGGGGGTTCGAAAACCTCGGGACAGTGCGGTGGTCCGATCTGATCGAGCTTGATGGTGACGGTGTCATGAAAGAGGCGACAAGATTCGGCATGAAATTTGGCCTCACAGTCGCCGTCGAACGCGGCGGCACGAGATCCATCTCGAGCCTGTCGCGTGGCGATCGTGAATTCTCTGACAACGAACTCGCACAAGCTGCGGATATGATTGCCAAACTGCACGATTTGACGGCGCAGGCCCGAACCCTGACAGACGAAACTCGTGCTGCTCTGCGTCGGATGACCATCCAAGTCACACATCCGTCCTAACGCGGAATAAACCTTTCCTCCGGATAATGCGCTGGCCGCAATCGGAGGCAGTATGTCAGAGACCGCAGCCCTAACCCGCCGGAGCAAAGCCGCTTTGATCTTGCGCCTCCTTGTCGGCGACGGACAGGGTCTTTCTCTGGCCGAGATGCCTGAAGAGACCCAGATCACTCTTGCTCGCGAAATGGGCAAGCTTGGAAGCATTGACAAAACCACGGTCGATCGGGTGGTCGACGAATTTGCCGGCCAGCTTGAAAAGGTCGGGCTTGGCCCTGCCGGTGGGGTCTCCAAGGTGATCGACGGATTGGCTGATCTGCTCAGCCCGGAGGTTGCAGCAAAGATGCGCGATGAGGCGCGCAATGGTCCGCCGCCTGATCCGTGGGACTATGTTCGGTCTCTGGATTTGCCAGAACTCAAACCGATCATGGAAACCGAAACCGTCGAGACCTCCGCCGTCATCTTGTCGCGATTGCCGGTTGCCAAGGCCGCACCGCTTTTGGGCCTGCTACCGGGCGAAAAGGCGCGTCGCATCGCGTTTGGTGTGTCGCAGATTGGCGCCATCGCGCCTCAGACAGTTGCCATAATCGGTGCCGCACTCGCCAGGGCCTATACCCGCCCTGCCCAATCGGCATTCCCGGATGACCCCAGCGAGCGGATAGGCGAGATCCTGAATGCCGCAACAGCCTCAACCCGCGACGATCTATTGGCGGATTTCGCATCCAACGATCCTGCATTCGCAGACAGGGTTCGTAAGGCGATCTTTACCTTTGCTGATATCCCGCTGCGAATTGCCGGCCCCGACATTTCGAAGATACTTCGTGGCATTGATGGGCGTGAGCTTGCCACGGCGCTGGCTTTTGCAACCGCCACAGGCGGTGCCGATCAAGAGGCCGTCGATTATATCTTTGCCAATCTCTCACAGCGGATGGGCGAGCAGATCCGCGAAGAGGTGAAGGATCGAGGAAAGGTCAGAAAAGCCGACGGCGAAGCGGCGCAGTCGGCCTTTGTCGCAGCGATACGCGCCGCTGTAGATGCCGGAGAAATCGTCTTGGTCGAGGAGGAAACCGAAGAGGAAACCTAATCTCTGGCCACAAGCGGCCTTGCCCACAGGGCCTGTCGATTCTATCTCTGCTCCCTATGACTGCGGGGGCAGATGGGCAAATCCGAAGATCACAATGGCGCAATCGCCGACTGGTTGACCGATCGGGCGCTTCGCACCCTGATCGGCACAGCAATGTTGATGCCGCATCCCAAGCGCGTTGCCTTTATGGGCGGGTTGGTCAAGCGGCTTGGCAGGCACGTTGGCTATGAGGCGCGTGTTTTCGACAACCTCACCCGGATCCGGCCCGAATTCTCCCAAGTCCGACGACAGGAAATCGCCGACGGTGTGCTCGACAATTTTGGGCGGACCTTGATCGAGAACTACTCCTACAAGACATTTGGGAACTGGCTCGAAGGCACGCCCATCACAGGAGAAGGTCTCGCCTCTGTTGAAGAGGCCCGCGCCGCAGGACGGCCCGTTCTTTTCGTGACGGGCCATTTTGGCAATCACGAAGTCCCCCGCCAAGTTCTTGCCGCGCGCGGCTACGAGATCGGCGGCCTCTACCGACCAATGGCGAACCGCTTCTTCAATGACCACTACGCCAAAACCATGACCGAGCTATCAGGGCCCGTTTTTCCGCAAGGCAAAAGTGGCACCATTGGCTTTGCCCGACACCTCAAGAACGGCGGCATGGGGACGCTTCTGTTTGACGTCGATGTGCACGGCGGCATGGTCATCGATTTTCTCGGCCACCCCGCCCGCACCGCAAGCTCCGCCGCCGATCTTGCGCTACGCTTCGATGCTTTGGTCGTGCCCTATTTCGGCATTCGTCAGCCGGACGGGCTTAACTTTGAGGCCGCCATCGAGGCCCCGATCCCGCATAGCGACCCGCGCCGCATGACGATCGAAATGACCCGCCGCTTAGAGGCCCGGATCGAGGCCAACCCGGAACAGTGGTTCTGGGTGCACCGCCGCTGGAAGGCCGCGCGCTAGTTGATGCGGGCCGCCGCATAGATCGGCCCGAAACTAGCGCCTTGCAGGATAATCACGCCCGGCTCATCGCCCGTATAGGGCGCCTCGGCGCTCAACGCGCCCCGCCCCGACCATGTCCCGAGGGTCTGCCAGGATGTCACCACGTTGGCATATGTGATCCTGCGGCCCTTATTCTCGCCCCGCGTGATATCCACCACGGCCTGAGGCAGATACCGCACCAGCTCGATCTGGATCGGCCCGGTCAATCGTGCAAGCGGCTCGGCCGAGATCGTCAGACGCCCCCCTTCGAGAAGAGAAACGCTGAGCGCGATCTGCGCGTCGGCGTTGGCCTGCTCGGTAATCTGCCCTTCAAGCTCGTCAGGATGGGCGCCACCCACGGGCACGCGCCCGCCCACGATGAACTGTGGCGTATAGATCATCCGCTCGTGCGCGGCGAGGGCATAGCCCTGCTGGCGGCGGGTATGCTCGGGGCTGCCCAGCGTGTCTTTCCAGCCGATGTAATCCCAGTAATCGACGTGAAGCGCCAGCGCGATCACATCGGGCCGCGCGGCAAGCTCTTCCAGAAGCGCATCCGCCGGAGGGCAGGACGAACAGCCCTGCGATGTGAAAAGCTCGACCACCACAGGGCTTTCCCCTGCCCGCGCCGACATGGGCAAAAACGCCAGAAGAACAGGGAACAGGATCAAGCCAAGAGCGCGCATTCGTCTTCCATCTGCGACCATCTGCAACAGGCTAGTTCATCCGCCTCGTAATAGCCAATCAACCAATTGCGAGTCATTGTGTCGCGTCGCCTGACAAGGGCGTGATCCGTGGGGGCAGTCAGAGGACGTTCACCCCGGATTTTCTGTGCACAATGGTATACAAATAGACCCGCCACCCCTTGATTGCCTGTCGGACATAGGGCAGAAGCGGCGCAACACCCCGAAATCTCCAGCGCGAGGAGCACGCCATGCCTATCAAAGTCGGCCTCGATACCGCCAAGACCCGCAAGACCCTCACCGCGGGCGGCCAGAGCATCGCCTACTATTCGATCCCGGCGGCCCAAACCGCAGGCCTCGGCGATTTCTCGCGCCTTCCGGCTGCGCTCAAGGTCGTGCTCGAGAATATGCTGCGTTTCGAAGACGGCGGCTTCTCGGTCTCGGTTGACGATATCAAGGCCTTCGCCGAATGGGGCGCCAATGGCGGCCGGAACCCGCGCGAGATCGCCTATCGCCCGGCCCGCGTCTTGATGCAGGATTTCACCGGCGTTCCCGCCGTGGTCGACCTTGCCGCCATGCGCGACGGGATCAAGGCCCTTGGCGGCGATGCCCAGCAGATCAACCCGCTCAATCCCGTTGACCTCGTGATCGACCACTCGGTGATGATCGACGAATTTGGCAACCCCCGCGCCTTCCAGATGAACGTCGACCGCGAATACGAGCGCAACATGGAGCGTTACCAGTTCCTCAAATGGGGCCAGGGCGCCTTCAACAACTTTCGCGTCGTGCCCCCCGGCACCGGCATCTGCCATCAGGTCAACCTTGAATACCTCGCCCAGACCGTCTGGACCGACACCGACCAAACCGGCGCAACCGTCGCCTACCCCGACACGCTCGTCGGCACCGACAGCCACACCACCATGGTCAACGGCCTTGCCGTCCTTGGCTGGGGCGTGGGCGGGATCGAGGCCGAGGCCGCGATGCTTGGCCAGCCGATCTCGATGCTGATCCCCGAGGTTGTGGGCTTCAAACTGACCGGCGCGATGGTTGAAGGCACCACCGCGACCGACCTTGTGCTCAAGGTCGTGCAAATGCTGCGCCAACACGGCGTTGTCGGCAAATTTGTCGAGTTTTACGGCGAAGGCCTCGATCACCTGCCGCTCGCCGATCGCGCCACCATCGCCAATATGGCCCCCGAATACGGCGCCACCTGCGGCTTCTTCCCGATCGACGGCGAAACCCTGCGCTATCTGCGCCAAACGGGCCGCGACGAAGACCGCATCGCTTTGGTCGAAGCCTATGCCAAGGAAAACGGTTTCTGGCGCGGTGCGGACTATGCGCCGATCTATTCCTCGACGCTCGAACTCGACATGGGCACC
>JAHEBR010000153.1 GCA_024642185.1 Marivivens sp.
CTTGCCCGACGAGCCACGGAACCGGTAGCGCTTGACCCCCTTGATGAACTCGCCCGGCAGTTCCTTTTCTTCGGTGTGCTCGATGAAGGTGCGGCGCACATCCATGCCCGAGACCACCGTATCGGCATAGAATTCGTCGCCGTTTTCCAGCGCGACACCGACGACGCGGCCGTTCTTGACGATGAACCGGTCAATCCCCGATCCGGTGCGGATCTCGCCGCCCGCATCCTGAAAGCTGAGCGCCATCGCCTTGGTGATCGACCCCATGCCGCCACGGGAAAAGCCCCAAGCGCCGATCGAGCCATCGACTTCGCCCATGTAGTGGTGCAAAAGCACATAGGCCGTGCCCGGCGAATAGGGGCCGAGGCCGGTGCCGATGATCCCCGATCCGGCAATGTGGGCCTTGACGATATCGGACTTGATATACTGGTCGAGGAACTCGGCGATCGACATGGTCCAGAAGCGGACCGTTTCGGCCATCTCGCGCTCGCCCAGATCGTAGAAGCGCTTGCCGATATAGAGAAGCTCCGAGATGTCGCGCGGGCGGAATGAGGTCGGGTCCGGCGCGGTGCGCATCAGGAGCGGCTTGATGAACTTGCACTGGCGCATCACGGCGCGGGCATAGCGTTCATAGCCGTCGGCATCCTCGGGATTGTTGCGGATAAGCTCGCGGCGGAGCGCATCGTGATCGGAGGAATAATTGAAATAGTTGCCCTTGGAATCGAAGGTCGCCCCGCTTTCATAGGGGATCACCTGAAGGCCATACTTCGGCAACTCAAGCGCGCGGATGATCTCGGGCCGCAAAAGCGAGCAGACATAGGAGCAGTTGGAATAGGTCCAGCCGGGCTGCAATTCACGGCTGACCGCCGCGCCGCCGACATAATCGTTCTTCTCGATCACGAGGGTCTTGAGGCCCGCCCGCGCAAGAAAACCGGCTGTGGTCAGGCCGTTGTGCCCCGCGCCCACGATAATGGCGTCATACTTCATGTCTGATCCCTCTGCTCCCGTAGGGCGACGGTATTTTAAACTGAGCGCTCAGTCAAAATTTTTCGAGCGATCATTCAGATTTTTCTTTTCATCCGGCCCGCCCCCTCCTATGCAATTGGCATGTCAGAGGCTCAGACCGACAGATCCCTTTCCCCCACCAGCGCCCGGACTCAGGCCCGGATCGTCGAGGCTGTGGTCGAGGCGGTGTCGCAGCACGGCATCTCGGGCACGACCCTTGCGAACGTCGCGGCGCTGGCCGAGGTCAGCCAGGGCGTTTTGATCTTTCACTTCAAGTCAAAGGAAGGGCTTTTCACCGAAACCCTTCGGCGCCTGATCGACGAATATCAGCAAGGCTGGCAGGCGGCGCTGACCGAGCCCGACCCTCTGCAGCGGATCGTCAAACTCGTCCGTTCGGACTTTGCTGCCGGCATCTGCAATCGCAAAACGCTGGCCCTGTGGTTTGCCTTCTGGGGCGAGGCCGCGGCCCAGCCTCTTTACAACTCGATCTGTGCTGAAAGCGAAATACTGCGCTATGAGGCGATGATCTCGGCTTGCCGCGCCTTTTGTGAAACGAACAAGGGCGAGACCTGCGATCCCGCCCTTCTGGCGCATTCCATTGACGCGATGACCGATGGTCTATGGCTGCAGATGCATATCTCGGCCAAATCGCTCAGCCGGAAAGACGCCCGATCCATGGCGATGGCCCATCTGCGGCTTCTCTTGCCGAAATGGGCCGATGCCATCCCTCAGTAAGACGGTGCGCCGGTGTGCTTGTTGCGATGCCCTTCGCGGAGCGGTGCGTGCTCGGTGGTTTCATGCGCGCCGTCCCACAGACCCTCGGCCAGCAACTCTTCCTGCGTGATCTCGATGGCCTTGCGAAGGATGGCGAACATCTCGTCGACCTGACTGCGGGTGATGGTCAGCGGCGGCGAAAACACACACATATTGATCAGCGGGCGGACAAGCAGGCCCATCTCCTGACAATGGGCGTCGATGCGGCTACCGACCTCATAATCCAACGCCAGCGGGTTCTTGCTGACCGGATCGGCCACGCAGTCGACACAGCCCATCAGGCCCATGCCGCGGGTATCGCCGACGATCGGCAGATCGCGCAAGGAATGCAGCCGCTCCTGGAAATAGGGGCTGATCTCACGAACATGCTCGAGGATGCCCTCGCGCTCGATAATCTCCATGTTCTTGAGCGCCGCAGCGGCGGAAACCGGATGGCCGGAATAGGTATAGCCGTTGGAGAAAGTTGCGCCCTTGGAGTTCGCACCTGAAACCTCGGCGATCAGACGGTCGGAAATAATAGCAGCGCCCATCGGCACATAGCCCGAAGTCAGGCCCTTGGCCGTGGTGATGATGTCGGGAACAATGTCGAACACCGCCTCGGAGGCGAACCAGTGGCCAAGGCGGCCAAAGCCCGTCACCACCTCGTCCGAGATGTAAAGCACGTCGTGCTTGCGGCAGACCTCCAGGCAACGTTTGTGGTAGCCCGGCACCGGAACGATCACACCGCCCGAGGCGAGGATCGGCTCGGCAATGAAGGCGGCAACGCGGTCGGAGCCCAGATTCAAAATAGCGTTTTCAAGATCGGCAACCTTCTCGTCGAGAAAGGCTTCGAGCGACATTCCCTCGGGCCGCCGGTAGGGATTCACATCCGGCAACATATGACGCAAATCTTGGGCATGGTCGAAATAGCCAACGTCCCGCTCCTTGCCGCACATCGAGGCCGAAAGGTAGGTCGAGCCATGATAGGCCTTGGCACGCGAGATGATGATCTTCTTTTCAGGCTTGCCGAGGATGTTGTTGCGGAAGTGAAGGAACCGGATGGCGCTATCGACAGCCGTCGAGCCGCCGGTGGTGAAGAATACGGTGTTGAGGTCTCCCGGCGTGTGCTGGGCAATCTTGTGGGCCAGTTCAGCGGCAGTCGAATGGCCCAGCGCGAAGGGGTTGTAGTAGGGCATCGCCATGACCTGATCGGCGATCGCCTGAGCCATTTCGGGGCGATTGTAGCCAATCTGGACGCACCACATACCGGCGGTCATATCGATCAGCCTCCGACCGGTTTCATCCTGAATATAGATCCCCTCGCCGCTGACCGGAAACGTCCGCTCGGTCTGGCCATGGTCTTCCATCCCTTCCCACGGGTGCAGAACATTCTTGCTATCCCAGTCGTTGAAGCGGGAGAAATCGTTGATGTGCTTGGCCATGGTCTGCTCCGGGGTCGGATGTTTTGATCATATGCAAGATGAATGAACGTTCATTCATTGTCAATCTTCTTTCCTTTGTGCATAAACCCTGCAAATTCTTTGCATCCAACGACCGGAGCGAGGGGCATGGGCGAAGCCAAAACCGCGCGGGAACAGACCAAAGAGCGCCACAGGCTGAGCCTGATCGAGGCGACGGCGGATGCCATCGCCGAACACGGGCTGGCCGCCGTCTCCGTAAGCCGTATCCTAGAGAAGGCGGGCCTTTCTCGTGGTATGGTGAATCTACACTTTTCTAGCAAAAACAATCTTCTGCTGGCCGTAGCTGAACAATTCTCTGAAGATTATACGCGCCATTGGATCGCCGCGATGGACCGCGCGGGCGCTCGCCCCGAAGCGCGGCTGAGGGCAATTATTGACGCAGATTTCGATCCTGCTGTCCTAAACCGCCGCACCATGGCCGTCTGGTTTGCCTTTCGCGGCGAGGCGCATTCCTCGCCCGAATATATGCCCTATATCGACTCGCGCGACGCGCGGATGCAGCAGACGATTACCTCGATTTGCCGCGAGCTATGCGAAGCGGGGGGCAATATCAGCACAGATCCTCAGATCGCCGCCCTGTCGATCATCGCCCTTCTCGAGGGGCTCTGGACGGACTACTATCTTCACCCCGACCGCTTCGATCGCGACACGGCGCGCGCGGTGGTTCTGCATACCGCCCGCGCTTTCTTTCCGCAAAGCTTCGATCTCTAGCCTGAGAACAGCCCGCCATAGATCTCGCGCAGGACGTTCTTTTGCACCTTGCCCATCGTGTTGCGCGGCAACTCGTCGACAACGATCAGCTTGCGCGGCTGCTTGAACCGCGCCAGCGCCTGCCCCATCGCGGCGGCGATCTGATCAAGGTCGGGCTCCTGCCCCTTCTGGCGCACGAGGATACCCACGGCGACCTCGCCCAGATCGGGATGCGGCACGCCGATCACCGCGCTTTCCAGAACGCCGGGCTGCTCGTCGAGCAGCGTCTCGACCTCTTTGGGATAGACATTGAACCCGCCCGAGATGATCAGATCCTTGCCACGGCCGATGATGGTCACATAGCCGTCCGCGTCCATCCGCGCGAGATCACCGGTGATGAAGAACCCGTCCTCGCGCAGCTCTTCGCGGGTCTTTTCCGGCATCTGCCAATAGCCCTGAAACACATTCGCCCCCCGCACCTCGATCACGCCCACCTCGCCCTGCGGCAAGGTCGCGCCGGTGGCCGGTTCGGTGATTTTCAGCTCGACCCCCGGCAGCGGCCTCCCCACCGTTCCGGCGCGGCGCTCGCCCTCATAGGGGTTGGAGGTGTTCATGTTGGTCTCGGTCATGCCGTAGCGTTCGAGTATCCGGTGGCCGGTGCGCTCTTCAAAGCGGATGTGGGTCTCGGCCAGCAGGGGCGCGCTGCCCGACACGAAAAGGCGCATCCCCTTGGTCAGGTCGCGGGCGAAGGCGGGGTGATCGAGAAGCCGGGTGTAGAAGGTCGGCACACCCATGAGCGCGGTCGCCCGCGGCATCTCGCGGATCAGACCCTCGACGTCGAATTTGCCGAAGAAAATCATCGCCCCGCCAGTGGCGAGGATCACGTTGGTCGCAACGAACAGCCCGTGGGTGTGGAATATCGGCAGAGCGTGCAAGAGCACGTCCTCATCTGTGAACCGCCACGCCTTGGCCAGTGTAAGAGCGTTCGACAAGAGGTTGTTTTGGCTCAGCATTGCGCCCTTGGAGCGCCCGGTCGTTCCGGAGGTATAGAGCAGCGCCGCAAGGTCGCCCGGCCCGCGCTCAGCCACCGGCGCGGCGCTTGGTTGCTGCGCCGCCAAGGCAGCAAGGCTGCCGCTCCCGTCGGCGTTCAGCGTCTTGAGCACAGCGCGGGTTCCCGCCACCAAGGGCGCGACCCGAGCTTCGCTGGCGTCGCTCGCGACGACGAGCTTCGCGTCGCTGTCAGTCAGGAAATAGCCAAGCTCGGCGGGCGTATAGGCCGTGTTGAGCGGCAGGAAGACGAACCCGCCCTGCACGCAAGCGGCATAGAGGGCGAGCGCCTCGGGCGACTTGTCTATCTGGGCGGCAACCCGATCGCCGGGAGCAAGACCCAGAGCCGAAATCGCATTCGACATCCGCGCCGCCATCGCCAGAAACGCGGCATAGCTGATCGGTGCCCCGCCCTCGGGGTAGAGAAACGGCGCGCCCGACCCCGCGTGGCGGCCGAAGAGCGTATCGTAGAGCGGATTGGTCATGTCTGTCCCCTTGTCTCACCGGTTTCTAGCGGCAAAGCGGAGCGAGG